>JAAZUV010000165.1 GCA_018623995.1 Methanobacteriota archaeon | reverse complement strand
GGTTGAACCAACATAGCCAGCTGCTAGACCAAGCTTCTCTTGTTCGACCATCTGGATGGTTTCGATGGAAAACGCAGACATGGTGGTCAATCCGCCGAGTAACCCGGTTCCAAGGAGAAGTGCGAGATCTTTGGAAATTATGCTTTCAGCAAGCCCAATGGCGAGGGCACCCATCAGAAACGAACCGACGAGGTTGACACAGAGCGTCGCCCACGGAAAACCGTCGCTCGTAATCCATTCCGATGTCAAATAACGAAGTGCTGCACCGATGCCTCCCCCAAGTGCAACCATCAGAATCTGCTGCAGCATAGTAACCGCTTATCGGTACAGACCATGAAGTTCGTGCTTCAATAAATCCGAACATCCATCAATGGCCACCTCTAAGCCGTCTCCATGCGCACCGTTTGGTTCATGACTGGGAACGTTGGAAAGGTGCGAGAAGCCAAGCATGCACTCGAACCACTCGGCTTTGAGGTCAAGCAGTTGGTCGTTGAAGGGGTTGAGATTTCAGAACCGCAATGCGATGATTTGGAAATCGTTGCTCGAGCAAAACTTCAGCAAGCTCAAGCACATCTTCCTCATCCAGACGATGCACTCATGGTGGAAGATGCTGGCTTGTTTGTGGATGCTTTGGATGGTTTTCCTGGTGTCTATTCGGCGTACGTTTTATCGACGCTTGGTTGCAATGGTATGCTCAAATTGATGGAAGGGAACAACAACAGAAACGCTGAATTTCAGGCCGTCGCTGCGCTTCTTCTCGATGGTGATGTCTTTATTGCACGAGGTGTTTGCAAGGGAGTCCTTGCTGCAAAAGCAAGCGGAGAGGATGGTTTTGGATTCGATCCAGTCTTTGTACCAAACGACATCGAGCGAGAGGGCTTCGTTCTGACGACGAACGGCCTGACGTTTGCCGACGTGGACCTTTCCGTCAAGGAGAACTTCAGTCATCGACGAAAGGCATTGGACGGTCTTCTCGAACTACTTTCAACACCCGAGGCGGCATCATCGTCATAAGCAGGGAGTTCTTGGATGGAGCGATAGGCATGGGATTCTTCCGCAACACAATCGCACTGGCGTTTGTTGCAACCCTGTTGTTCTATTTCGCTACTGTTGGTGAAATGCAAGAGAACCAGCAGTGGATTGTCATTGGAATCATGGTCGTCCTTGGTTTGGTGTTCATCCTTTCCGGAACGCCAGATTTCGAACTGCCTGCACAGCCGATCGTCGAATCGAAAACGGTGGAAGCCGTCAGTGCCTCTTCCACTGGGGCAGTCTCGGAAGATGTAACAGAAACGGCACCATCCGAGCCAACCAAGACGATGTCGCTCAAAGAGCGTAAGGCTGCAAAGATTCTCGCTGCTCAGCAAGCACAGCAAGCAGCCATGGCTGCAACCAACGATGACAAAGATGTCCCTATGGATGTTCTACCGATTGTTGAGGTAGAAACAGTTCACGTTGCAGACGAATACGTCGTCGAAGTCAGTCCTGAATCCGTCGAGGAAGCAGACATTCAGGCTACGGTCAAGGAACGTGCCTCGCGACACAGTGAAATTCGAGCACGAATTGAGGCACGCCGACGTTCTCAGATGGCTGACATTCGAGCATCAACCTCACGCATGTGGGAAGAGAACGTCGTTCGAGAAGACCTTGTTGCTGTTTTGCAAAACGAAGGACACGGCCTTTCGGTTCTCGATGAGCCACTCAATCCAGATCCTGGGCACATCTACGGTGCTACATTTATTCGAATCGATGACCAACGGATTCTCAAGTATCGTTCGCAACTCGATGTTGGGTTTGAAGCAGTGGCTTCAACCCAAGAAGCTCCAGAGCCGGCGCTCCCAGAACTCCCACCATTGATTGGACCAGACGGTAATCCGCTCCCACTTCCTGACCTACCAAGCCCATCTGGAGCATTGGCGGCACTGAAGATGGAAATGGACGAAGATTGAGGCTTGTTGATGGAAGCACTCGTTCAATCAACACGGAACGAAAAGCGACGTGCGTTGATTGGCCTTGCTCTTGTTGGTATTGCACCCACCGTTTCTGTTGTCACAGGTTTTGCATTGAAAGCAGGTATGATTGCAGCCGTTGTGTTTGTTCTCACCAAAATGTGGATGTTCGGTTTGCCTGCTTACTGGTACACCAAGGTCGAAGGTGGTGAGCGTTCCTATTCCATGCCTGAACAGGGGGGCTGGATGGTATCAACTCTGCTTGGCATAGGCATGGCTGTTGTGATTGCAATCGCATATTTCATTCTTGGAGATATGGTACTTCGCGACGAAGATTTGTACGAAATTCTTGACCCGTTCGGACTTACAGTTCCTTGGAAACTGGCTCTTGGAATTCTTTTCTGGATCTTCATCAATTCGGTCTTAGAAGAGTATGTGTTCCGCTGGTTCATTACCTCAAAACTGGAACAACTGGTAGGAGGGAAGTGGCTTCCAATCCTCCTTTCTGCAGGGATATTCACATTGCATCATACCATTGCCCTGGCCTTCTTTATTGATCCACTCGGGAATGCACTGGCTTCGCTCGGTGTGTTCATTGGAGGTGTGATCTTCTCATGGATTTACGTTCAATATCGAAGCGTATGGGTTGCTTGGGTTGCTCACGCCATTGCGGATGTTGCCATCTTTGCCATTGCGTGGCACATGATCGTCGGCTTCTGATCACTTGTGCTTCCATTCTGCTTTCTCACGGTTGAGGAAGGCCTTGACACCGATTTCTTTGTCTTCAGTATCGAACAGACCTGCGAAGGCTTTGGCTTCGGTTGCAACACCTTCGGTCAACCCTTCATCGAGAGCAGATCGCATGGTTTCCTTGGCCACACGGAGTGTGTTGCTCGATTTGCTTGCAATCAAAGAAGCCATATCGATCGTTCTCTGTTTCAATTCATCAGCATCAACAACATGGTTCACTAGACCAATTCGATGCGCTTCATCAGCTGCAATCATTTCTCCAGTGTACACCATTTCCAAGGCCTTTCCATAACCGAGCAATGAGACGAGTCGTTGGGTACCACCGTAGCCTGGAATCAGTCCAAGATTGATCTCAGGCGTTCCGAATTTCGAGCGTGAACTTGCGATACGAATGTCGCAAGAGCAAGCAACTTCGAGGCCTCCTCCAAGAGCAAAGCCATCGATCATGGCAATGGTTGGCTTGCTCATGTTCCACAATGCTTCGATGGCATTATCGGTGAATTTGACCGTAATTTCCTCGCTACCAGCACCAAGAAATTCCGTGATATCAGCACCTGCAACAAATGCGTTTGGTTTTGCTCGCTTTCCTTCTTCAGGAATGAGCGGTTGTGCACCTGTGACAACGATGCAACGAACAGCATCTTCGGATTCTGCCCATGCGACCATGGCCTTCATGGCAGATGTGACATCAGCGTTCAATGCGTTCAATTTGCTGGGTCGATTGATGGTCACCAAAGCAACAACTGTACCATCATCGCATGCTTCAACTGGAAGTGTTTCAATCGCCAAAACGTCGTCTTGAGGGGGCGTCATACATTTCGCAAGTGAAGGAAGTTCAAGAGTCCACCGATGCACCGCTTAGGTGCTTCAAGCAAGCAATGAAAACCTCTAGATGATTCGTAAGTGTATGGGCGATGATGCACAACCTCTCGTACGCGCAGTCGATATGGGGAAGCGATACGGCGAGTTCGTTGCTCTTCACCCATTGAACGTTGAAGTCCATTCGGGTGAATTCTTCGGCGTCTTCGGACCAAACGGTGCTGGAAAATCCACGTTCATC
>JAAZUV010000034.1 GCA_018623995.1 Methanobacteriota archaeon | reverse complement strand
TTCGCAGTTGATGGGTTGAATTGTTGCATGGAAACGTTGGACCATGCCCCCGTTGTTGCATTTCGCTCGTGCATGACCAAAACGCCACTCGAATCGAGGGAGAGCAGGACAACAGTGTTGCTCGTATCGATGCACATCGCCAATTGTGATGCTCCATCAGTGAAGTTCGTAAGTGGGGTTGAAACATCGTTGTCGATGTCAAGAATCTGCAATTCGTGAACACTCGAGTTGTTGACGGTTGTTGCGACCAGTGTAGGGCCTGATGGGACCTGCAGTGCAACGTGCTCGATACCCACAGCTTCGCCGCTTGCAAGTACTGTTGCTGTTGACCATGTACTTCCTGACTTGGTCACTCGCTCGAGTCGATCAAGGCTTGAATCACGGTAGAGGATGTGCATATCTGCACCATCGAACCACAAGGATGGTGCAAAGGAAAGGTTCGCGTTCGAGAGAATCTCATTGTAGGACCATCCAGATGCAGTTTCCGTAGAATAGTACATTTTCTCGATGGTTGGGTGAGAGTACACCATGTGCAAATCACCGTTCCCATCAATGGATGAGGCGGGATACGTCCCAAAGTCGTTGAACGTACGAATCTCTTGATGCAGAGAAGTCCATGATGTGGTCGTATGGTGCGTGTATCCGTTCACATTGTCAAGAACGACCAATTTGGGTTGCCCTGAAGCAGAGACATCGAATTGGAATTGAAACGGCATGGAGTCCGTAGCTAGCGTCTCGGTGACCCAAGAACCACCGGGAGAACCGTCATCAACATGCTCAAGGTGAATCAAGGAATGTGTTGATGAAGCATTGAGAGAGAACACCATGGCAGTCTCACCACGATTCGATGTGGTCAATTTGAGTCCTGACATTTCCCCTTGGAACGTGAATTGGCTCGTATCGAAATCTTGCTTGGTCACGGTGATCATATCGACACCATAGGCCGTGCCTCGAGTATCATTACGCGTCGAATACACGAATTCGATTGCACCGTCTGCATTTGAATCAAAGCCTCCGAGCGTTACAAGACCAAGGTGGTCCGTTGGACTTCCCGTTCGTATGGTTTCAACAGCTGATGCGAAACCGTCTGCTGAACCAAGATACAAATTGATCTGACCAGATGGCGTGAAACTTGTCCCTGAACCGATGAACGTGTCAGCATAACCATCGTCGTTCACGTCGCCAGCAGGAGCAAACATCCAGCCGAAGCGCTCGTTGCCCTCGCCTTGACTGGTCCAATCAGGTGTTTCGGAGAAGTTCTCAGATGTGTTGCCCATGAACATGTGAACTGTACCGCTGTACAATGGAGCTCCAGTAGGAGAGAATTCTTGGACGAGCAATTCATCCATTCCATCGTTGTTGATGTCATCGATGATTTCGACAACGGTTCCAAACAATTGCCCAGTCGCCAAGCGTTGGATGCTCTTGTCAGAACTTGATGCGAGTCCATCAGCTGACCCGTAAAAGACCTCGATGGCAGAATAGCCAACTGGCGAGTCTTCAGTTCCTGAATTTGAAACGACAACGTCACCGTAACCATCTCCATTGAGGTCCCCTCCGCTTGATATCGAACGTCCAAAGAACGGACCTGTCGTGTTTGCGGTAATGTTGTGCGACAACGAAAGCCCATCCGAGGATCCTTCGAACACAGACAATCGACCAGTTGAGGTGCCATCGCTCCAGTTGCCTTGGAGTGCGATGACATCGTCGTAGCCATCACCATTGAGGTCATCAATGAGGGAAACATCTGTACCAAGCATTTCCTCATGGTTACCGGATGCATCCCAGACAAAGTCGAACTGTGTTTGGTTCCACTCGTACATCGAAACACGTCCATGGTTCTGCTCACCGACTCTGCTTGTGTTGTCAAAACCAGGCGATGAGAGGACAAGTTGTGTCATTCCATTTCCGAGGAACGAACCGATTGCGATAGCGCTACCAAACAATTCAGATGTCTGGGTGCCACTCAATACAACAGGTGTTGAGGAATCAAAACTCTCGTTTCCACCAAAGAGAACAGTGACACGGCCGTTGTTGACCAAGCCACTGTCGGATGCGCTCGGCTGGGTAAACACGACATCGTCAAATCCGTCTCCATTGATGTCGCCAAATCCTGCAGCGCCCTCTTCAACGTCCGGATAGAGTTGGTGCACATTCATTGACTCGCTCGAGAGTCGACCAGTGGATTGGTCTTCAAGACTCTTGAAGATCGAAAGTTCGGTTTGCATGGAATCGAACGATGTCGTCGCAACTTGAGCAAGCCCGTTCAAATCAAGATCGAGCCCAATCGCTGAGTGAACGCTGGAGTCTCGAGCAAGAATCTGTTCGGTGCGTTGGTCACCATCCACTTGCAGACGAACGGCTTCACCTGAACGGGTGTAAGCGATGTTTGCGACGCCATTTTGGTCCATCTTCAGTTCGATTTCGTCACCTACTGGACCAATATCAAGAAGACTGTGATACCAGCGCAATCCGCTGTTGTTGACCTGCCACAATTCTCCTGAAGAGGTTCGGACAACGGCGAATTCATTGCCATCTTCAGTGAGCCGAAGCGTCATTGATTCAGGGAGGAGATCCTCCACAATGGTTCGCTTGAGCCACGTATCCGTTGTGTAGACTTGTCCCTCGAAGGCCATACGAGCCATCTTGAGGTTGGCTCCGTCTCCGAACAAAGCCAGTGGGCGGTAGGATTCATCAGCAACAACGGAACATCCAATGAGCCCATGAGTGGTACTTACTGTATCGATGAGCGAATGTGAAAAGACGCCTGCTGCCGTGTAGATGCCCATACGAACTTCACCAAGGTTGTTCATCCAGCAGAAGTAACTCGAACCGTTTTCTGCTAAGTAAACGCTGGGTGTACTCAGATTGCTGATCGATCCTTCAACGAGAACGTTGCTCATCCACATATCGATGGATGAATCCGGGCGAACCAACAATTCGGTCATACCTTCCACATCGATGGTTTGTCCAGCGAGGTCATGTCCGTGTTCGAGGTTGCTTGGAAGTGTCAAATCGACAAGGCTCGTTTCGGATAGAATCGCCTCTTCGGTCGCCGTTTGGATACCGATTGGAGCCATCAATTGGACCAGGAGAAGTAAGACGAGTCCAAACGAAAGGGCCGATTCACAAAGCGTCCGCCCCCTGCGCATAAAGTTGTTAGAACACTCAACGTTCTAAACCATTGTCTGCATTCGATTCATTTTTTGCTTCATTCAAAGCGACCCATTAGGTCAAGAATAGCTTCCTAGTAGCAGCCTCATGTCGAAGGTGCTCATCGTTGCAAATGGTGAATGGCCAAAACAATTCGATGTTGAAACTGTTGGAACGTATCGAGTGGTCGTCGCACTCGATGGTGCTGCAAACCGATTGATTGGAAGCAAGATGATTCCGGATATCCTCTTGGGCGATCTCGACAGTGTTTCTGAATCGGTTCTTGAGCAGTGCAAGGCATCCGGCGTTACCATCGTGCATGCGCCTGACCAACAGAGCAGTGATATCTCCAAGGGATTGGAATGGGTTCAGAGAACGTATCCAGATTCGGAAGTTGACATCATCGGCGTTGAAATTGGACGCTATGACCATCACCTTGCCGCTTACTCAGCCTTGTTTGAATGCAACAGTGATGCTACAATTCTTCTCGATGGTTGGCAAGCTCGACGAGTTTCTCAAACTCCAACCGACATCGAAACGAAGCCAAATTCGATCTTCAGTCTGATTTCGTTTGGAGACGTTACTGGTGCGACGGTCAAAGGTTGCCAGTTTTCACTTGACAACGAAACGTTGACCACTGGAACAAGAGGCATCTCCAACATAGCTACTGGGCACTCAATCACCGTTTCAGTGAAATCAGGAGACCTGCTACTGCTCATCATGAGGTGATGGCGGTAACGCGCCTCGAATGAAAGCACTGTAATCGCTTTCCCCATCCCAATCTTGGGCGTATCGGTCGACTCTTGCTTTCTCCATCGTCGCCTCGAGTCCGCCCCAATCTTCGATGAGGTTCAACTTCAGGGCAGCCTTAGGCGTGTATCCTGGTAGGAAGTTGCGCCAAAGAAACGGAATACGACCAGGGGTGACAGCGTTCACTGCGTTAACGATGGATGTGTTGCAGGTCTTGAACAGAGTATGATAGAATTCAGGCCGTGATGCAAGTTGATTCAATCGATGCGTCATTTGAACAATCATTTGTCGTTCCTTATCAGGGGGTGTAATGACACGATACATCGAGACGATGTTGTTGCGGCCGTGCGTTCGAAGTTGAGTGACATCGCGTTCAAAGCCAACGAGAAGATAGAGCTCATACGAGCGCCATAATCCAGTCCAAGGATGATACTTCTTGCCACGCTCACGTCGAGTTTCAAACGAAAAGGAAAGACACGTTCCATCAAAGAATTCGAACGTCAGATAAGTATGCGACATACCTCGGAAGGCGTGGAATTGGTCGACAACGAACCAGATGTGCTTGACTTTGGTTGAATCGACCGTGACTTCATCCGCCCATTTTTCATCTCGGTCTCTCGTCGTTCGCCAGTGAAAGTCACGCACGTTTCGGAACGTGATCATCGAATCGTTGAATACAGCACTGGTTGTGAGTTCACAATCTGCAGCCCAGTCTGCATGCAACTTGGGTTGTCGTGGGCGAACACGCGTCCACCAGATTCGAACACCGTTGAGGATGAGCAATCCAATGAGTCCACCCAAACCAAGGAGGATATACAGTATCCAGTCCGCCATCGTTTCACCAACGTTGCCAAATGTTGTAGGTTGTATCCCACCAGTCGAGGGAACCATCTGGATGTTTTCTCCAAAGTTGACCCTCATCGTCAAGGACGGTTGGCAGACCTTGCGGGTCTGGAGAACCATCGTTGAGGATTTGGGGCGCTGGGCCAAGTTCAGGCAAGGTCAGCAATTCGTCGTCTTCTCGTATTCGAACAAGCATAACGAACACGACAATTGCGACGATGAAACCGAGAACGGCAATCGTATACCAACCAACTTCCTCTGTTGGCGTTTCATCCCCGTACGATTGGCTCGGCAGAGCTTCTTGCTCTTCAGGAGTGAGTTCAGCAGCCGGAAGACGAACGATGTTCACGGCCTGCGTGCTAGCGATGTTCTCGAGGTTGGTCACTTTGAGAACCACGAGATGAACACCTGCTGGAAGTGCCGAACAATCGTACACGGGTCCGTCGGTGATGGTCGATGTTGTCGAGACGTCCCATTCCTTGGTGTATGGAGTGAAATCCTCGTTGGAATTTGTTGGTTGTATGGCAATTAAGCACGATCTGTCCGTGGACAAACCATCACCGGTCACCACGAGTTCAAAGGTAGGAGCAGGCCGATTTTCAATCGTTAGATTCAATGACGCTTCAGCGGTTTGGCCAAGTTCATTGCGATAGGTTTCACGAAGTGAGTATTGACCTGCTGGCCAAGAGGAGCAATCGATGCTTGTTGCATTATCGAGAACGATGAAGGGCGCCCCTGTGAAGGTGAGAGTTCCAAGTGCACCGTATCTCGGCCCTGTTTCATCCATGAACAACCGGTTGATTTCACAATTTGAACCCGTTTGCAAATTGCTCTGTCCAGTGAACTGGAGCGAGATCATCGGCGTTTGAAGCGCAGGGACCATCTCGTAACTTGGCAGAGAGATTGTTGAAATTTCAACGCCGTTCATATCGTAAAATCCGAGAGCAAGGTCATGCGAACCTCGAGACCAAGCATCGTACGTTAGGCTAACATTTGATTGACCAACAATCTCGATGGTGGTTGATTCAACGACTTCTCTGTCGTTGTGGGTAGCAATTAGACGAACGTCAACAATCGTCGATTCAATGGTTGAGTTGAGAATAACAACGACTCGCACAGCATCGATGTCACCATCTTGATTCAAATCAAGTGTATCGTTGCGAAGTGCGACCATCGTTATTCCCGCCTCCTCGAGTCCGAGGTCAGCTTCTGCACTAACGTGTCCAACGCTGAGCATTGGTACAACGAACAGTAGAATCAAGACCGTGGCCATTCTACGCATCGTTTTCACCTCCTGGTGGAGGAGGGAGTGGTATTGCCAATTCTGGTAATGCCATCTCCGTAGGCGTGGATGGTGCAAGAGGTTCAGACGTATCATGGGCTGCAAGGAGATCCTCAGTCAAGGTTTTCTCATCGTCTGTACGCATGGTACGAACAACAAGTGCTGCTGAAGCTCCGAGAATGAACGAAACACCAACGATGAGATAGGTCAACCATGATGCTGCAGGGTCCTCACCCATTATGGCAAGAGCAGCGTTCCATTCACCATATTCGTTCGACCAACCATCGCCGTTGTTATCCTCACACCCTTGTACGTCTCGCGTTGATGTTCCGAACGCTTCGGGACAATCATCTCGTAGAGCACCGAGTGGTACATCACCAAATCCATCACCGTCGCTGTCCTTCCATTGCAGGGCTTCGGTCGGGAAAGCGTCCGCTGAACCATAGGGATGAGCGTCCCAGCCATCGGTTGGGTCAGACCAACCATCACCATCGGTATCTCGGCAACCCAATCGATCAAGGATTGAGGTTCCGCGGATAGATGGACATGCATCTGCCTCATTTCCATCGGCTTCGTCACCGTAGCCGTCACCGTCCGTATCTCGCCATTGTGTTGGTTCATGAATGAACGCATCACCAAGATTCGACCAACCGTCGCCATCTGTGTCAGGGCAACCCCAGCGGTCGCCTCCTGAGCTTGGCCCTACAGAGGTTCCCGGTTGAGATGGGCAAACATCAGCGGTTGTGCCTGATGGATTGTCCCCTCGGCCATCACCATCACGGTCATGCCATTGTGTTGGATCTTCTGGCCAAGCGTCCGCTGTACCACCCGGACTGGCGAGCCAGTACGGCGTGGGGTCCGACCAGCCATCCTCATCGAAATCTGGGCAGCCCCATCGATCAAATGTCGAGAGGCCGTAGGTGGTCTTGCATCCATCTCCACGGTAAGCAAGACGCCATGCTTGACCATCAAAATATTCCATGTTGTCACCAAATCCGTCATTGTCGGTATCGTGCCACTGTGAAGCATCGTTCGGGAAGGCATCAGCAAACCCTTGTGGGTGCGCAATCCAATCATCGGTTGGATCGGAATAGCCATCCTTGTCGACATCACGACAACCGAGTCTGTCGAAACGTGATATCCAGCCACTTTCAACTTCTTCAGCGTTGGAGTTCATACAGACATCGCCTTCAAATCCAGTGAGATTGTCTCCGTATCCGTCGCCATCACTGTCCCGGTACTGGCTCGGCACCATTGGGAAATCATCAATTTGTGTGGCTCCGTAGGTTTGGTTATCACCCCAACCGTCAAGATCAGTATCGCGGAATTGGGTTGGATTATCTGGGAAATCATCGATAAGATTGGCGCCTTCTGATTGGTTGTCACCGTAGCCATCGAAGTCTCGGTCTCGCCATTGCGTTGGCTCGAAGGGGAAGGCATCAGCACCATCGGCTGCGGTCCAATTCTCACCAGGATCGGACCATGCATCTCCATCGGCATCAGGGCAACCGTATCGATCGGCAAATGAGACACCAAGGATGAACGGGCATGCATCGGGTTGGTGTGCGGTTTCAAGCCACTGGCCGATTCCCCACTCCAAATGGGTTTGATTCCACATAGGGTCGTCCCAGTTGTCACCGTAACCGTCTCCGTCCGTGTCTTGCCACTGTGTAACCTCAAGCGGGAAGGCATCGGCTAAACCGTTTGGATGAGCATACCATGGCTCAAGCCCATTGAGGCCACCGGGGTCAGCATCGGAATAGGAATCGCCATCAGAATCGATGCAACCATATCGGTCTGAAGTTGAGTACCCACGGCTGTCTGGACAGTGGTCTGGTTGGTTACCAAGGATGTTATCACCGTAACCGTCAAAATCACGGTCACGCCATTGCGTTGCATCGTTTTCGAAAGCATCTGCACCATTCTGTACGTCCCATCCTGAATCGGTATCGGACCAACCGTCTGAATCGGTATCGATGCAACCCTGTCGGTCGTTTGTTGAAGTACCGACAATCAAATCGCAATCATCATCGGAGTCAACAAAGCCGTCCTCATCGGTATCGCGGTCGGTCTTGTCAATGGAGGCGAGAAGCGTGTAATCGAATCCATCGTTGCACCAGGAATTTTTCCCTTTGATTTTGACGTAAACATATCCTGCTTGAGACATGGTTTTCGACAACGTTCCCGATGGGTTGTCATCGCTGCGTCCCATGGTTGCAACTTGAGAGCCTGATTCATCGTGCATCGAGTAATCACCTTCCCAACCATCGCCAGGACACCACCAAGCTGCGTTGCTCATTGAACCTGAGAAGGCGATACTAACGATGTCGCCCTTGTAGGCATAGATTCGCCACCAGTCCGTTCCATCGTTGGGTGAGCACCCATCTGGATCGCACACATAGCCGTTGGAAGAAACGCCATCGGTGAGCAGATTTGAGGACGCCTGCGTATCATCGGCATGTACCGATGGCACCATGGACAGCACCATGAGGGCAAACATGCCAATAGCGATGCTACGCCCGAGCATGTTTGGCCATAACACATGCGGGTTAAGAAGAACGCGACGATGAGTTAAACCGTCCTAACGCATCACGGAGGGCTGGTTCAAGGGTTTCATGTTCAAATCGATATCCAGATTCTAACAGTCGTTTTGGATGGACTTTTTGTCCGTCCAATATCAGAGATTTACCCATCTCTCCAAACAGGATTTTCATGACAAAACCGGGTGCAGGAGCAAATGCGGGCCGCCGTAGAACCTTACCAAGAGTCTTGGCAAATCCTTTCTGTGTCACTGGGTTAGGAGCAGTCAGATTGTAGACGCCCTCTGCATCTTCTTGGTTCATCAAATGGTGCATGGCATAGATTTGATCGTCGAGAGAAATCCAAGATTGCCATTGCTTTCCACCTCCAATCGGACCAAGTGCACCCATCTTAGCGATTGGAAGAATCTGTTTGAGCATACCACCAGCAGCTGTTGTAACAATCCCTGTTCGCATGAGAATGGTACGGATACCTGCACTCGAAGCAGGAATCGTTGCATCCTCCCACTGCTTGCAAATTCTGGCAAGGAAACCATCACCAATGCCGCTTGTTTCATCCAACTCCTCATCGCCTCTGTTATCGTAAAATCCGATTGCAGAAGCGCACATGAACACACTCGGAGGCGATTCAAGTGCAGCAAGAGCTTTCGAGAGATTTTCTGTTGGAATAGAACGGCTTTGAGCAATCAAATTCTTTCTCTTCTTGCTCCAGCGCTTGTCACCAATTCCTGCACCGGCTAAGTGAATGACGACATCGAATCCTTCCAAAGATCCCTCGAGAATTTCTCCATTTTTGTCGTTCCATCGGACGATGTTATCAGGGTTCTGATCCGCATGCAACTTCGTTGACGTACGGAGAAGACGATGGACGTCATGCCCATCCGTTTCGAGGAAAGCCCCCAGTTGAGTTCCAATCAATCCAGTCGAGCCGCTGATCAGGATGCGACGTCGAGGAGCATCCTTGAACATCTGTTGACGAGTAAGATCTGCCAGAATCCTTCGTGTTCGATGCTTGAACATCGTCCGGACACGAGGCATGACCATGATTGGAGCACCAATTCTCGAAAAGAAATGAAACGGTAGTTTCCAATCGATCTTATCCTCGATGGTCATCTCTTGCTCTCCACCATCAACAAACTTGTGAACGTGATTCCAACGAGCGAATGGTCCTTTAATCGAATCGTCACAGAATTGTTCACCCTCGATGTAGCTGTGATGTTTGGCAACCCACCGTTGTGGCACGATACCAATGCTCATTCGAAACTCAGTGACTGCACCATCGGTTATTCCTCCAACTTGTACGGGACGAATGCCTTCCCAGTCGGGCATGATTCGACGTACTGCGCCTGGGCGAGCGTGCCAGTTCCAGACAGTCTGTCGAGAAAATGGAAACGTCGCATTGTGTTCAAAAATCGGCATGCGCTTCACCTAATGTTAGGAATCTGCGTATTTTCTTATATAATCCTCAGTTTTGAACTTGCGCTGAGTTGAAGCGGATGTCATGTACCGAACCTTTCCAAATACGGCACGTTCAAACCAACCACGGTCGAATCGGCCGAAAATCCAGAAAATACCTGTGTAGGAATTTGGATCACGGCCATCAAGTGCCCATCGGTCATTCAAGCGAATCAGCCACTCACATGCAGTTTCAGGGTCTGGGCACCATTCCAGCACTTTCTTGCCCCAGAGCATTCGCAGGTAGTTGTGAATGATGCCTTCCTTACGGAGTTGATGTTGAGCCGCATTCCATAGTGGGTCGTGCGTTTCGCCTCGCTCGAGTTGCTCAAAGGTGTAGATGTATGGTCGCTCGTCGTTGGCGTGTTCTTGGAGTGTGTTTTTTGCCCATTCTGGTAATGTCTCGTAAGAAGTGTGGTCAGGATGTTCAAAGCAGTACACGAATCCAAGTTCTCTCCAAGTAATCACCTGGTCGAGGAAGGCTTCAGCGCCCTCGCTCATTCCCCACCAACCTGCACGGCGACCGTTATGTGGCGGGGTGATCTTCATCGGATTCCAGTCCTCAAAACTGAGCACTTCATGAACGATTTCAAACGACGAAATATGACCGAAATGGAGCCAAGGTGACAATCCACTTCCACCTCCACGTTCAGGATGGTTGCGGTCGACGTGGTATGTGTCAAGACGTTGTTCGATGAACTTCTTCAATTCTGTTCGCGCCGTGAGCGAACCGCCTCGGCGGTCATCAACCGGTGTAACTTTATGATCAATATCGAGGACTGCAAGTGCTTCTCTGCCTTCACGCGAGGCTTCGGAAACTCGCCAAATGAACTCAAGAGGGGTCGTTGGAACATCCGCTTCTTCGAAGCACTGAGCAACGATGTGGGAACCACTGCCGACGTCTGAAAGGTTCTTCAGAGGATTCGATGATGGTGGTGTTGAAACAAAATTCAGGACGTTTTGGTGGATGTAGCGCCTGAACGAGTGGGCAGTGGTAAAGGATCGTTCAGGAGCTCGGAGGGGAATAATTCCGTTACTGTCCACGCATTGAACTGAGCAATCCGCAAGATCCTTCGCTCGTTGGGCGACGTCACGTGGCATGTACGTAGGGAAGTCGTCGATAACGACAGCAACAGCATCTTTGGAAAACGACTGCAAGAGACCTCCCGCCTGGGCTTTCTTCGTTTCGACGTACGG
>JAAZUV010000164.1 GCA_018623995.1 Methanobacteriota archaeon | reverse complement strand
GAGAAGAATGAACATCGTGTTCTTGTGCTAAGGTTCTTGAGTTGTATCGACTCCCACGGAATGAGGGAACTGAATGGAGCCTTTCGAAGCCATCGATTTTTACGACATCGAATCCTTGCTCACTGAAGAAGAAATCATGATTCGCGACTTAGTGCGCGAGTGGGTCGATGAAGAGGTTATTCCAAAGATTGAACATGCTTGTGAAGAAGGCATTTTCCTCGATGAATGGCGTGTTGCTCTCGGCGAGATGGGTGTTCTTGGAGCACCGCTCAAGGGCTATGGATGCCCTGGACTCTCCTACGTTGCTTACGGACTCATTTGTCAAGAACTCGAACGTGGTGATTCTGGACTTCGATCGTTCGCATCCGTCCAAGGCTCTCTCGCTATGTATCCTATCTGGGACTTTGGAAGCGAGGAACAAAAGAATCACTATCTTCCAAAGATGACTTCTGGAGAATGGATTGGCTGCTTTGGCCTGACTGAACCAGACTATGGTTCCAATCCGGGCGACATGATCACCAAGGCAGAAGACATGGGCGACCATTACCTCCTCAACGGTGCAAAGATGTGGATTACAAATGGAACAATTGCTGACGTTGCTGTTGTATGGGCAAAACTCGATGGCGTTATTCGTGGCTTCATTGTTGAGAAGGGTGACGAAGGATTCAGTGCACCGGAAATGAAAGGCAAACACTCTCTGAAAGCATCCGTCACATCGGAGCTTGTCTTCCAAGATTGTAAGATTCCGAAGGACCGAATCCTCCCCGGTGTCAAAGGTCTACGTGGGCCGTTCTCTTGCTTGAACAACGCCCGATACGGTATCTCTTGGGGTGCACTTGGTGCAGCCATGGCATGTTTCCACAGCGCCAAGACCTATGCATTGAGTCGAATTCAATTTGACCACCCTATTGCTTCGTACCAACTTGTCCAGAACAAGTTAGCATGGATGCTTCGTGAAATCACCAAGGGTCAACTCTTGGCATACCACCTCGGACGAAAGAAGGACGATGGAACATGGTTCAACGAACAGATTTCACTAGCAAAGATGAACAACGTCGATATCGCACTCGAGATCGCACGTGTATCAAGAGACATCCATGGTGCCAATGGCATTCTTGACGAGTACCCAGTCATGCGTCACATGGCTAACCTTGAGTCGGTCAAAACGTACGAAGGTACACACGACATACACAATTTGATTCTCGGCCGGTACATTACAGGCATCCAGGCCTTCACTCGAACAGTTTGATGAAATCAAACGTTTGGCAAGAGACCGATTCGTGCAAGTCCACCCCAGAGAGGGTCCAAGAATCGTGGCAGGAATCGGTGTCGCAAGTACACCGCAGCAGCGAGACTCAACTTCTGAACCTTGTTGAGTTTGACACGTCGAGTGAAGACATCGCCTTGCTGCTTCTCGATCTGTTTGAGGATTTTATCGTAAAACGCAATCATTGCAGCAGGAGAATATCGTGTGCGTCGAGGTAGAAGTGGTAAGAGTTGTCGCGCCTCATCGAGGTAAGTTCGAGCTCGCTTTGCGTAGTGGTGGCAGTATGGTTCCCATGACGTGTTCAGAACAACTTTCCCGCCGTAGAGATCCTGCTCTGTCACTCCGTTGCGTTCCAGTTCATCGAGAGGAAGGTAAACTCGGTCTCGCTCAATGTCCTCGCCTACATCGCGAAGAACATTGGTCAACTGCATGAAGATACCCCATGATTCGGCAAACTTTCTTGCTCGAGGGTCATCGTACCCGTAGATTTCAATGCACATGAGTCCAACAACCGATGCAACACGGTAACAATAAACGTACAATTCCTCGAAGGTTCGGTAGCGATTGCTGTACAAATCGTCTTCCATTCCTGAAATCAAGTCATCGAAGACACTTCGAGGAATGTTGTATCGCTCAATGGTATCTTTGAGCGCAAGGAAGACAGGGTCTGTGCTGTACACATCAGTGTAACAGGTTGAGAGTTTCTTTCTGAAGAAGAACAACTGATTGATTTTGTTCAGGTACATATCATCCTCTAGAATAGAGGTTCGATTCTGCAAGGATTCCAGTTGAAGTCTGTATTCGACTGCCTCTTGGCTTAGTTCAACGGTTGAACCAGGGAATCGGTCTGCCCAATCACCATCTGCGATGTCATCAGCTCGACGGCAGAATGCGTAGACTGCGCACATAGCGAGTCGTTGCTCTTCTGGCAGGTACTTGAACGAGTGATAGAAGTTCCCAGCTTCTCGCTTGGTCAATTCTTCGCAGTATCGATAAGCCAATCTGTAGAGTTCGATTGGAGGTTTGTCGGACCAAATAGGTGCATCAAGATCGACAAACGGGTCGACGAGTTCGTTTTGATCGTTGAACAAACCAATCATCATAGCACCCTCTCGAAGGGCTTCCATGGCGGTCACGCTCACGGCTTTGACAGCATCACGGGCAAGCATAACACCGGCTCGAAGTCGATCGAGTGGTGTCGGAGAAGATTTCGCATCCACGTTGCTCTCTGCACCGCCCTTGAGCGGGAAGAGGAGGTCGAGTGGTTTGCGGCGTTCCAACATCGTAAACACCTAGTCCTAAGGGTCGTTGTTTAAGAGCCCTCCTCTCGAAAGTTCGGACAAGTATCCTATTCAAATTTGATGTAAACAAATACTCACAAAAACACTAGCGTACATTTTTATTCTTTGCAAGGAGTCGTTGTACGCCTCCTGGGATAATCAATGCCCTGAGTAATTTCTTGAAGTATCCCTTCATCTCATCACGAGTGACTTTGATTTTTTCCTCGGAATCCAGTATGTTGCCTTCCCGTAGGAGCGTGACGGTTCGTTGGCCAATTAAGACTGGGAGCATGCACGCAGCTTTGAGGCGGAATTGACGCTCTGGAATCATTCGAATGTATTCAACTGCCGCATCGAGATGTTCGCTCGTCAAATCAAGGTAGGTATCGTAGAGCGGACGGAATGTTCCGATATTGCTTGGGTCCAACAGGTCCTCTGGCTCAAGACCAATTTCGTTCAGACGAACATCCGGAATGTAGCAACGACCAAATCGCAGGTCCTCGGGAATATCACGAAGAATGTTGATCATTTGAAGGGCTTTTCCAAACCGAATTCCTCGCTCAAAGAACACATCTTCCTTATCCTTTGGAAGTTTCATAATATGTGCAAGCGACATCTTGGTCCAAAACACACCCACGCAGCCAGCAACTCTGAAGGTGTAATCATCCAACTCATCATCCGAATCAAGAGATGAAATTGTTCCACCTTCTCGAGCGATTCCGAATCGTTGCAAGTCCAAGATTTGACCACCAACGATGACATCAAGACACTCCAACATCCGCTCTTGGTCTTCTTGACCATAGACCGATAATGCATCAACAACCTGTTGCACATTTCGCAACAATTCACCTTCATCAGGATTGGACTGAATATCAGCAAGTTCCCTCAGGTCAGGAAGTGTTTCACTACGTCCTTGAGCAACGTCGTTGTAATTCGTCAAAGCATCAATCAACACTTCGGTTTCGCCAACTTTGGAATCTGCGATTGTGTCGGCGACACGCGCAAGAAGGTACAACAATCCGATTTGGCCGCGAATCTTCTTTGGAAGATATTTGAGGGTCGGATAAAACGAACGAGATGTCGTCTCAAGCAACTTGTCGATTTCTTCACCAATAAGAACCGACATGAACTCCCCTCCAACCGATTCCACTAACCTCTCCCGCATGAAGATTCTCACTCTTTGAAGGCCTATTTGCATAACAGAACATAGAAGACTTTAGAATAAGGGATG
>JAAZUV010000163.1 GCA_018623995.1 Methanobacteriota archaeon | reverse complement strand
GAGCAATCCCAGGATGAATCTGTTTCATGTCAAAAATGGCCATCGAGCGTTGGATATCGAGGATACCATGGCGCTCACCAAGCGGTAATGCATCCAAGGCAACGTCAATCGTTGAGGCGGTGACAAACGAAACGTCTGGTAGGTCTGGGATGAGCTTCTTTGCCTGACCGTAGCCACAAGCGAGGATGATTACGTCCGTCTCAACATGTCGGCCATCAGCGAGATGCACCTTGTGTTTCTCGACCTTGACAACATTCGCTCCTGTTTCGATTGGAATGCCCACTTCATCGAGTGTGACTGCGAGTCGCCCGACCAATCCGGACCATCCTTCTTTCAAGACCAAAAGTTGACTGTTGAGCAATGCTCTGCTTCGCGCCTCGTCCTTGAGTCCCCAAGAAGCGAGGTATTCACTGGCCTGAATCGATGGGTGTTCAAGATTGTAACTTTTGACCGCTCTTCGGTACATCGCTGCATCCATCATTGGTTTACGGGGTTGCATCATACCTTGACCGAGAATTTCGAGACGGTGTGGGCGCAATGGCAAGACGGACGGTTTGACCTTGCTCACTTTCCGAACCAATTGATGCAATGGGCCTTTCTTCAACAGAAAATGGGGTCCGTAACCGATTGGGAAACCATCCCGTGATTCACTTGAAGCACGACCACCTATCGACGGCCTTTTCTCAAGCACGACCACGTGGTGGCCTCGGACAGAGGCTTCCATGGCTACCGAGAGGCCTGAAAGTCCTGCACCAACAACAAGGACTCTGGCCATAGATGGCCTAAACGGTCCTCCTCATCAATCCCTACGCGACAACAGTTTGCTTGAAGTCCTCATAGACCTAGCATATTCCATGGGCGAGCGCGCAATGTTGCCTCACGACCGTGGCCATCTCCTGTGGACTTCCGAAGATGGAGCAAGCCGTATGCTCACGTCCAGTATGGACCGTTGGACCACAGCGATTGTAGGGGATGATGGCATTGATGGACCCATTATGGGATTCGGTGAGAAGGTCACTGCACACGTAACATCCAGAGCAGACGGAACCATCGCTGGCGCTGCAGCTGTCGATTACATGCTGCAAATTTGGGCCCCAAGCCTCTCAACATCATGGAAAGCAGGAGACGGCCGAAGGGTCAGTGAGGGCGATGTCATCGTTGAGATCAGTGGTGACTCAGAATCAATTCTTCGTATGGAACGATCCATCCTCAATTTGCTTGGACAACTCTCAGGTATTGCTACCAATGCAGCGCACTGGGCGACCATCGCTTCGAGGCAAGTAGCCGCTACACGCAAGACTGTTTGGGGTATGCTCGACAAATGGGCCGTCCACCTTGGTGGAGGATTGACACACCGACTCAACAAAGACGATGCGACCATGATCAAAGAAAACGATCTCGCCGTATCTGGTGAAGGTGGTATGCAAGCCATCGTCCAACTATTGTCAACGATGGACGTCGCCAACTGTGGAGCCTTCCTTGAATTGGAAGTGACCAATGAGAAAGACGCAATCATCGCTGCATCAACATGGAAACAACGACAAGAAAGTGAGTCGTTGCCACAACTTGTTCTCATGTTGGACAACTTCGGTCCAGAGCGAAGCAAGGAGATGGTTGGTGAGCTCACCGAGATGGGATTGCGTGATGCAGTGGTTCTCGAAGCAAGTGGAAACATCGTCTTTGACGATTTGGAAGCATGGCGTGAATGCGGTGTCGATGTTCTCTCAACCAGTGCCATCAATCGAGGAACTGCTCCTCTCGATATCAGCATGCTCATCGACCAATGAGGTGGACCCATGGATCATGCTGCCGACCCTTCCCATCCGCGTTATCGTTCGTTGTTGATGCGCCATCGTCTCGAAGTTGCAGCCAAGAAGGGCATGCTTGCTGATTCGGCCATGATTGCCCATGGTCGAGGTGAGGCTTACGATTACCTCCTTGGCGAGACGACCATTCCGAGCGCTGATGTTGCCGCACAAGTCGCACTCAAAGCCTTGATGCAAGCAGAACATCCTGTCCTATCCGTTAACGGAAATGTCGTCGCTCTTGCCGGTGATGAAATGCTCAAACTTGCCGATAAGATTGGTTGTCCGCTTGAAGTCAACATCTTCTACAGAACGCCTGAACGAATGGATGCCTTACTCACAGATTTGAACGAAAGGAAAGAGCAACTCGGGCTTGATGTAGACATCCTTGGAGCGAACCCAGATGCAGTTATTCCTGGCCTCAAAGGACCTCGTGCGAAATGCGAAGCGAAGGGGATTCTACAAGCTGATGCCATTCTTGTACCGCTCGAAGATGGAGACCGTTGTGAAGCCTTAGTCGCCATGGGCAAGACGGTGATTGTCATCGATCTCAACCCACTCTCACGGTCGTCGCAACGTGGAAGCATCACTATTGTGGACGAATTATCACGATGTTTGGAAAACATGCTCAAAATGGAGACGGAGGCGCTAACATCTCTCGATTCATACGATCATATGCAAACACTGCAAGACGCACTCAACGCCATCGTCGGCGGAATGCAAAACAAATTCTCAGAAGCGAAAGAATGAATCGTTCGAGATTTCATTGGGAAGGCTTCAAAGGCCGTCAACTCCGAGAGTTCTCCATGAGTGAGGACGGTCAAGAAACTCGCGGACTGATTGATGTCAACGCGCTTCCTGAGCCTGTTCGCCGCATGGCAGAGGTCATGACAGGACTTGATCCTGAATGGACCATTGACGGCTGGCTAACGCAACAAGCAGAGCAAACACTCGCTCTACTCCGCCACGATCTCAAGCGAGAACGATTGCTTTTGGAACAACGGAAGTTCCGTTTGGATGACCTTGAACGGCGCATCGCTCCAGAAGAAGCCGCAAAAGATGAACATCAAATGTCCATTTTCGATTGCTTCGGTCTTGACGAGGACAACACCTTCACTGGACTTTCACAACGTGGTGAGAAGCAACGTATCGAGGAAGGTGAAGCACATGGAGCTGAAGCCTTCATCGAACTCTTACCAGATGATCAAGTTGATGACCCACTTCTCGCAGTTGCATGTCAACTCGTAGTCATGATTGTCGATGGTGAAATTGAGAAAGGCGAACCTGTCGCAACACTCGAAGCCATCTTCGAGCGCATGCTTCAACACGGTGTTGAAGAGGAAGAAATCGACGAAGCCATCGATTACCTCTTGACAACTGGAGGACTCATCGAAGTCGATGATGACTGTTTCATCTCAACCATTTAATTCAGACGTACGTCACTTCTCTTGAGAAGAGAAGTCGCCACAATTCAATTCCGGTCCAATTGTCTTCACCAGCGAAGTACAAATTGCCGTTATGGTGATGCATTTCACCAATCCACCCGCCTGTCGGCTTCAAATCAATCACTTGCCATGTCGTCCCATTGACCGAATTGTGTGCCCACAATTCTTCTCCAGTGGTTCCATCATCAGCTGCAAAATACACAGTGTATCCGCCGACTGTGAGTTCATGTGGAGCGCCAGTACCAGAAGTGGATTGGAGATTGGTGACTTCCCAGTACGAATGGTTCGTTGATTCATAGGCCCACATCTCGAAATGTGTGCCTGAGGTCGCTTGGAAATAGACGCGTGTATTCATGACAACAAGATTCGATGGCGCACTACCTGCAAAACTCGGGCGAATGTCTGCAGCGAGCCATGTTGAGTTGTTTGTTATCTCATATGCGTACAATTCAGTCCCATAGGTCGTACCCGCATTTGCAGCCATGTAAATCGTCGTACCCATCGCTGTAAGGTCAGATGGATTTGATGAAAGAATTCCTGGGTTAATG
>JAAZUV010000162.1 GCA_018623995.1 Methanobacteriota archaeon | reverse complement strand
AGACATCTTGGACAATTCACCAGCGTTGAAATGATGAAAATAGGATGCGATCGTACCCCTGACGCTCATGTTCACACCTCAGGAAGCAGGAAGCGATCAACGCTTTTTTGTTGCATCACGACCGTTGCAGGAGACAACTCGTACAAAGCTTGCTTCAAATCCTCAACGATGGACGTTGGGTCTGTTCCTCCACAAGTGAAGGCATCGATAGCGAGCAAGCCTCGGTCCGAATAACAATGCGCACTCACGTGGCTTTCATCGAGCAACACAACGGCAGCAAAACCAGGAGGTGTAGTGGCGCCATCGAAGAGTTCGACATGGGCATGAACTTCCTTCGCATCGCTTTTTTCGACGGCTTTTTGCATCAACTCAAGCATATCGTTTCCATCGAACGAAGACGTAGGGAAGAACTCCGTACAATCGAGGAAGATGTGTTTTCCGTGCGATTTTGAAGGCATTTATTCCCCTCCATTTGATGCTGAAAACCCAGTAAAATCATGGGGCAATCGCTCAGGTCCAGATGTTGGTGCTGTCGCATTCCATGCACCTCGTTGACGTGCAGAAGCGTGTGCAGCAACGACATTTGTTGCCAACATAGCCGCAGTGAACTGTGTCAACGGTGAATCTTCCTGAACACCGATTTCGTTGACATCTGCACTGACAACAACAGCGTTTGATGCGTTGAACAAGGCTTGGATGGTCTCGTGCACTTGCCAATAGGTCAAGCCGCCCGGTACAGGCGTCCCTGTCGCAGGAACCAACGCCCCATCGAGCCCATCGATATCGATGGTGAGATGAACAGGCCCCTCGATTGAGGAAAGCGTTTCGAGCCATTGCTTCCAGTGATGTGCACCTTGGCATGGTGATTGCGTGTCTCGAGCGAAGAATGTGGTAATTCGTTCATCCGCCATCATGCGCTCGTGTTCTTCCTTGCTGTAGGCACGAATGCCCACCTGAAGCAACGAGCCAATTCCAGCATCAAGGGCTCGTGCTGCTGCACAAGCGTGAGAATACTTCTCACCGTCCAAATGTTCACGGAGATCTCCGTGTGCATCGATTTGGACGACGGTGAGGTTCGAAAGATCGTTGTCCACAAGCGGATGGTGACGTGCTGCTTCCATGATGGAGGGTAAAATGCCATGCTCTCCTCCTAAGCAGAGTGGGAAGCAGTCACCTTTGAACCACGGAATCAAGTAACCTACCATCGAGTCGAGTTGTTCAATCAGTGTAGGCTCTTCACCGTCCCAAGGCTGAATGGTATGCATCGAAAGTCCAGCAGGTAGGTCTTGGCCAAGTTGTGCATCGTACAATTCAACCTGCGTGGAGGCTTCGATGCAAGCCATCGGACCCAAGGCCGTCCCTTGGCCATAGGATGTTGTCAATTCGTATGGCAACGAAAGGATGGCGACATCGACATCACCCTCGCCTTGGTCAAGCCCAAGAAAGGTTGGCATATCTTCGCCCTCCATGATTGCGGCGGCCTCTTCATGCTTCTAAGGATTGCCAAAATCAAGTCCAAATCGTCGTCGAAGTCCTGATTACAAGAAAAAGGGCCGATGTGTTAATATATATCGACGACCAATATACAATAGTGTTCTCGGGAGAAAAACCGGGGCGGGGTGATGGAAGATGGGAATGACACTGCAATCGTTGACGCAAGCAATTCAACAGCATATTGATACAGAAATGGACGCTGAAGTCGCAGCTGGTATGGCTGAACACGCACTCGGGTTCTTCGGATTTTACAATCGTATCATCGACAATGCGCTCGAACCAACCGATCGCAACTTGTTTTACATGTTCCAAGATTACGATTTGTTGACAACCGAATCCGAGGAGACCACGCTTTGGGATGGTCGAGAATGGCGTATTCACTACTGGAAGTTCAAGCCCGATCTCAAGGAGCGTGTCGAATCCTACATGCAGCGACAACGCAAGCCAGAGGAAATCGACCCTTTCGCCGACATCTATGGTACTGATGGACAATCCATCTGGACCCGAGAATCTGAGAAGGTTCAGAATCCAAATGCATTCACCAGCGATTGGTGAAGATGCGTAGCAAGCGTTTTTGATTCACCGAAGCAAGGCGTAACCATGCGAGTTGCCGTTGGCTTGGTTTTGTGCCTGCTTTTCGCTGGTCTTTCACCAGTCGCAACGGCGTCTTCTGGTGCAGATAATGCATGGCCGGGTGAACCGGTCGACAACCACGTTCACATGACGTGGGCTGCATTGACGATGGAAGTGAATGACTGGGCAGACAATCATCCTGACATCGTTAAATTGATCGATGCGGGAGACTCTGAACTTGGTAAGACGCTCTGGGTGCTTCAGATCTCAGATTGGTCGATGGAAACCAAAGCCAATGGCAAAGCAAAGGAAATCGTCTACATTGACGGGGGACATCACGGCAATGAGTACCTCGGAACGGCGCTTGCATGGTTATCAGCACAATTCTACATCGAAGGTTGGTCCGAGGGGAATCAAGAAGTGATCGATGTTCTCCAAAGTACTGAACTTCACATCCTGATCATGCTCAATCCCGATGGTAACGACTTCGACACACGGTGGAACATCAATCAAGTCGATTTGAATCGAAACTACGATCACTACTGGAACACGTGCCCTACAACCCAGCCTGGTAGTTCTGCTTTCAGCGAAGCGGAGACCGCAGCGAACGCAGAATACATGAACACATACGTGACAGACGCTGACCTCTATGTCACCATGCACACCGGTGTGTGGATCATTCTCTACCCTTGGGGGAAGTGGGCAGACCAGCCGTCCGATTGGGAATTGTTCCATAGGATTCGGGACGATGTCAATGCCAACATTTCAGACATACCTATGCAAAACGCTAACCAAGGATTGTATCCTAATTGTGGTACGAGCAGAGATTATGGATACGGTGTGATGGGAATCCCAACCTTCACCTTCGAAACCGACGATGAACAATTTGTTCCAGGCTCGGTCGAGGCACTCAACGAACGTCTCGATGAAGAATTGGATGTTATGCGATACCTGATTTCCAATGTGTGGTATTGGCGTGCCCGTCTTGATGTTCAATCCATTCAGGTGTCCGATGAAGAAGTCATTGTCGACGTCTCCAATCTTGGACAGGCATCGACGAGCAATGCAACTCTGCAATTTGTTGATTCGTCTGGACAGGTCTCATGGACATCTTCGCTCTTTACCGTCAACGCAACAAATTCTAGTGTCGCTGTTCTTGATGCTTCAAACCTTTCTTACACGAAGGACGGGTCATGGCAGTTGTACTACCAGAAGCGGGTGATCGATGCTTCAAAGTGGGTGACAGAGCCCCTCGAAATCAATGCAACGGTGCTCAGTGAAGACGATGATGCAAGCTTCCTCATAGGTTACGGTCTGTTCAGTCCAACCACGATTCTTGCCGGTCTAGCTGTCATTGCACTTGTTCGAAATGAGGACGAAGAATCGGATTAAATCGCTGAAAATCATTCGCAAGGTTTCAAGTGCCTCAAGGGGTTGGGCAAAACCGGTGAAACCATGCAAATCAACGTAAGTTCAAGTCACAACATCGATGGAACGCTCATTCTTCCTTTGTTTGAAGGAACAGATATCGTACCAGAAGCCCATGCAACAGGCATGCACGTTGCACTCAAAGCACAAATCAACCGTGTCCTCGCTGATGGCGATTTCAAGGGCAAGCCAAAGTCCACCATGTCCCTTGTTGGGAGCGAAGGTGGAAAGGCCATGCTCGTCGGGCTTGGAAAAGAAGACGATGCTGATGTCCACGCCTACCGAAAGGCTGGTGCTGCCGTTGT
>JAAZUV010000161.1 GCA_018623995.1 Methanobacteriota archaeon | reverse complement strand
GGAAGTTGATGCTGCTGTCGAAGCACTCAATGTCTTTGGTTCACGTTGGACGATTGAAATTCTCTCGACACTCTACATTGCAGGTGATCGTCGGTTCAATGAGATGAAACATCTTCTGAAAGGCATCTCATCGCGAACACTCTCTGACAAGCTTCGCTATCTTGCTGACGAAGGGTTGGTTGAACGAATCGTAACTGATGGGCCTCCTGTTCGTGTCACGTACAGACTTTCAAGCCACGGATTGACGTGTGGTAGACTTCTTTCACCGCTCGTAGCTTTCATGAAAATCCATCAGGGATCCATCATTAGTGCATAGATGCATCAATACGATGAATTAAGATACAAAGAGGTCATCCTCAGCGTATGGCACTTCTTGCACAATGGGTTCGGCAACGACCTTGGCTCGCTGCAGGAATCGCAGGAGCTGCTGGAGGAATTGCAGGCATTGCTCATGGTGTAGCAGCCATGGCATCAACTGCCTCAGCACTCGCTTTTGGTGGCATTTCGACCAAACGACAATCGAGTGAACATCCGTTCAGAACACGTGTTCTTCGAACGCTTGAGCGACATCCTGGGCTGTGCTATCGAGAATTGCAACACGAGCTCAGTGCTGCTAATGGTACACTTCGACATCACTTGGATGTGATGCAGAATCAAGGAAGCATCACTGTAATGCCCGTCAATGGAAGGACGTGCTACTTCGCAGGAGGCCCATCACAAGTGGAATTGCTTCAATCGGTTTCAAGTGACCATCAGCGAATGGCATCAAGCCTCCCCATTGGTCTCTCAGCAGTACAGCGCCAAGTGATCAATGATATCCTCGAAGGAGGAGTCCCTCGTTCCCAAGCCCAACTTGCTCGGCGTATTGGTCGTTCACGAGCGAGTGTTCATTCCGCAGTTAAGGTACTACGTCGTAGAGGAGTCTTGCGGCAAGACGTGCTCAATCTCGCATCGCATATCGAAATCGATACCTTCCGTCGATCCGAACGATTGTCTTATCAATGGGACGACGGACGTCGTGCACAGGCTTAATTTTCGCTTTCTGAAAAGCAATTGTTGCATAGCCTTCAAAGACCATCGCCATGCGTCCTTCGCTATGCTTAATGTCAAATTGGAAGAACTTCCGATGCCGACCACCGATCGTTCGGTTGACCGATTGGTTGGATGGTTTGTTGAGTCGTTTTGTTTTGTTCGAAGAAAAGGTGATGCAACTGCGGATTACGGGGCTGCTTCACCAATACACCGGATGTTGCGAGATCATTTCTTCGCAGATCCAAGCAAATCATGGGATGCTCAAGCACTCTCCGATGAACTTGCGATGACCCCCGCTGCACTGAATCATCACCTTTCTCGACTCAGTCATTCGGGATTACTCTCCTACACAAACGAAGGTAAAGGTTGGAGAACGTACATCCTCAGAGGAGGTGGTTTGTCGCAAGCACTTGAGTTGTGTTTTGCACAATACAGATTGATCCTAGAGCAAAAAATGGATGGTCTTGAGGTCCATTGGAAACGTGAAGGTGTGACCTTGGAAAACGAAATTGCTGAGGATTCACAACTCTCACTCAACCTTAGCGTCATCGATTATCGTCCTCCCCAAGAAGGTGCTTCAGTTGTTACCCAGTGGATGGCTGATTTCGGATTGCTTGGTGACCGACCTGGGAACGAGATCCTCACCGATTCTGTTTCAGAACAACTGTTTCATCTCCTGCTTCATTCGGGTACTCCAATTTCCTTGGATGATGCCCATGAGGAATTTGGTGGACAGAAAGCACGACTTGGCCGAATCTTGGAACGATTCCGAGCCTGTGGTCTAGTGGAGCGGATTCCTCGAACAGACCGACTTGCCTCGGCACTCTGGACTGCAATGATGACACAACATCAACGGCGAGGAGAGGATTGGTTGCTCAAGAAAGGTGGGTTCATGCGATTGGTTCCTGAGAAACGGCATGCCTCATTACTTCAACCGCTAAGCAAGGGCAAGTTGACCATTGAGAATGTTCAGGAAGCAATGCAAAGCATCGAGGCATCCGACCAAATGTTGCTGCTGAACTTACTCGGTGGCCGTTTACCGCTTGGCTACCGTTTGATTGGTTCATCGATTACTGATTCAAAGGTAAACATCACCGCTCGACTTGATCGATTGCTACGACGAATACGACGTGTTGGCACAATGATTGAAGAGATCATGACCACGGGCGATGTGTGATGAGTACACTTGGTTTCGACACATACGAGCCATGGTCGGGCGAACAACGGCCACTCTATCTCGCTCCAATGGCAGGTGTCTCCGATCTTCCGTACCGTTTACTAGCAAAGGAATGCGGTGCTGACATAACAATCACTGAATTTACCAACAGTACGGCATTGAGCCGTGAAGCTACTGCATCTTGGAGGAAAATGGAATCCGATCCGAGAGAGCAACCATTCATTCCACAAATCTTTGGAGGTGAGATGGATGATATGGTGAAGGCTGCTACAATGCTCCAAGATTCGGCGGATGTCATCGATTTGAATTTCGGCTGTCCTGCTCCTAAAGTTACGAATATCTGTGCTGGAGCAGCATTGATGGGTGAACCGCAAAAGCTCGTGACGATGGTTGAAAACATCGTCGATGCAGTTGATGTTCCAGTCACAGCAAAGATGCGCCTAGGCACTGGACAAGGCCCGAACAATGCCGTCAACATCTGTCAATCACTCGAAAGAGTCGGAGCCCAGCGCTTGTGTATTCATGGACGGACATTGCGACAACGGTACTCGGGAATTGCTGATTGGCAGACCATACAAACGGCGGTCAATTCTGTTGAAGTCCCAGTCGTTGCGAATGGAGACATCACTGACGCACAAAGTGCTCAGAGATGCTTAGAATTAACCAATGCATCCGGATTGATGATCGGTCGTGCAGCAATTGGACGTCCAGATGTATTTGCCCAAATCAAGGTTGGACTTGGATGGATGGAAGAATCTGAATTACCTTGGGTTCGGGAACATCAGGACGAATGGGAAAAGATGTCTGAAACATCGAAAGCATTTGCTTCCCGTCGATGGTGTTGGGATCGATACGTAGCCCTTTGTCGGGAAACGACTGGCCTTGCCAAGCAAACAATGCAGCGTCATGCCATTGCATTCTCAAAAGGGCTGCCAGGGGCGAAATCTGTTCGAACGCTTATGCACGAGTTATCGGATGTGAACGAATCCGCCCAAGCGATTTCGGATTTTTTGAAGCCAATCTCAGAAGGTTGACTTCCAATCTTCGAGATCGTTGGCTTCTGCCCATGCCTCATCGGTTGTTTGTCCACGCAACTTGAGAACTTCACGAGAGAGGAGCCAGTAAACAAGAGCGAGGGAGTGTCGGCTCTTGTTGTTGGCAGGGAGAGCAACATCGACATTTCGCAACTTGTTGTTTGCATCGACCAAACCAACGATTGGAAGGCCTGTATTGACTGCTTCTCGGAGTGATTGTTGGTCTGATGCAGGGTCTGTGACGAAAAGGATGTCCGGTTCCTTGTAAGAGCGGAGTGCTGGGTTGGTAAGGCTTCCAGGAATGAAGCGGCCAACTGCGGAATTTGCACCGATAGCTTCAGCGAACATTCGAGCAGGGCGTTGTCCGTACTGACGAGCGGAGACAACCATGATCTGCTTTGGCTCATATTGGTTCAAGAACGAAGCAATAATTCGGATGCGGTTATCGGTTTGGTTGAGGTTGAGAAGGTAGAGACCGTCGGAATTGACTGTGTCGATGAAACGGCTCATGTCAGCACTCTTTTGCTTTGTTCCGATGTTGACACCGGATTCTTCGTAGAGTTCAAGTGGAATCAGG
>JAAZUV010000160.1 GCA_018623995.1 Methanobacteriota archaeon | reverse complement strand
CGTAACTGGTATTCATGGTCTCGATGAAATTCTTCGAGGAGGAATCCCATATGGCTCCACAGTTCTGGCGTCAGGAACATGTGGTTCAGGAAAAACCACGCTCGGCATAGAGTTCCTCGTCCGTGGTGCACTTGCTGGCGAAGCATGCGCTCACTTTACAGCGACAGAACCATCGGTCAAGTTGCTGGAAAACATTCGCCAGTATGCGTTCTTCGACATGAACATGGTCGATACCGGTTTGATCAACGTCTTCGATATGGACGTCCTGTATTCTTGGCTAGGTTTGGACAAATCCACATTCGACTTGGACGACGTCCATGCACTCATCAAGTCCATTACCGATATCGTCAACACCATTGGTGTAACTCGTCTCGTCATCGATTCCGTTACGACGCTCTGTTACAAAATTAAGTCCGAACAATTGATTCGAGATTTTCTTTTTACGCTTGGTAAGAAACTTGCAACACTTGGCTGCACAACAATTCTGATTTCTGAAATTACTTCGGCTACGGAGAACGCTCACTGGTCCTCTTTTGGTGTTGAAGAAGCGATTGCCGACGGTATCGTTGTCATGGGCGACGTTGAGCGTATGGGTCACCTGCTTCGTTTCCTCCAGGTTGTCAAGATGCGAGGTACCTCTCACAGTCGTGCCAAGCACGCCATCGAACTCACACCACTCGGTGTTATGCTTACGCCGATGCTGAAATGGGGTGCGCAGAGCGATAAAGCTTCGAGATGGGGTGCCTGAAGATGTTTGAACTTGACCAGCGAATCGCCGAGCAACTTTCGACCATTTCGCTCAACAGCTCGGTTCAGGTGCGTTGCGGCAACTCCAACGCATTCATGGTGACGGCGAGCACTATGTTGCCATTGATGCAGATGTTCGAAATGGGTGGCGTCTACATCTCAGCAAGCAGAGGAGCAGTCGAAATCATCCAAGCGTTTGAGTCGATTGGTGTCGATGTTTCAAACATCCAATTCATCGATTTGGTGTCTTCAGGAATTCTTGGTGGAACTGACGTGAGCTATCCAAACATCCATTTTGTCGATAGTCCAATTATGCTCGAATCGGTTCTCTTGCGTACGCTCTATATTTTGCGAACGACACAAACACAACGAAACTTCGTCTTCCTTGACAGCGTGAATGCGTTGGCCATTTACAACGAAGATCGAATGCTCGCTGAATATCTTCACACCTTCATCAACACATTCCGACAGCGAGAGGTTCTCTCCATCATCCTCAACGTACCTGACCAGACGCCACCTCTGGTCCTTTCAAATCTTGATTTGTATTGTACTGATTTGGTCGATCGTGGCCAGGTGGTTATTCACTGAGGGGATGAAGCATGCGAAAGAACATCACATTCGATGCAGAAGACGAGGAATTCTTCGGACAAGTGGGCTCGTTTGGGGTCCCAAAGTTCGACAACGAAATGCACGGGGGTGTACCTCGTGGCTTCACAATGGTCGCGTTTACTGAAACAGGATCTGGTGCAGAGTTGTTCGCTAAGCAATTCATTTCGCCTGCTGAGGAATCCGAAAACACACTTTACATCTCAACCAACGAAGCTCAACCTGAAATCGTTCGTGTCTTCAACAAATACGGGTGGCCGCTCGATGTCAATGTTCGTACAATTGGTGAGGAATACAATGCCAACGTTCTCGAGAAAGAATTGCTTGCAAGTCGATATCGATTGGAAGGGTTTCGCTTGGAGGACATCCAGCGACTTGCTCAAACTCGATTCGTAGAGGATTCAACGCAAGATTACCTCACAGAAGTTACGAATGAAATCATGGCATTAGGCCCATACTTCCGAGCTGGCATTGACAGTCTCGATTTCTTCCTTCAGCGAGACGATCCAGGACGTGTTGTCGCCATGATCCGAATGCTTCAAGCCCACACGCAAATGTACCGTGGCCTCCTTCTGATCATGGTCTCTGTCAATGGTCTGCCTGCATCCGTGCGTCAGGAATTGTCAAGCATTGCTGACATGGTGCTGACGTTTGGTGTACGAACCATCGGTTCCGATTTTGAAACGTCGATGATTGTTTCAAAGTTCAGAAACGCTCCTGAGAACCTCAAGATGCTTGTGTTCCGTGTAACGCCAGAAGAAGGTATTACGCCAGAAACCGTGGAACGTATCGCTTGATTGGCTCCATGGGCAGAGCGACATCTCCAAAGAGGGCGGAGGCTGCGGGTGACTCATGTCCAAGCGTGCAGCGACCGGCGGATACGACCCGTCAGGCATCGATCTTGATGCTTGGACTGAGCTTGAAGAGCAACTTGAAGCAACCATTCCGAATTACGATCGTGTCAACAAACTGATGACGTTCGGTCAGGACAAGCGATGGCGTCGAAACGTTCGAAATCATGCCACTAAGGGCATGAAAGTGCTAGAAGTTGGTTGTGGTCCAGGCAGTTTCGCAGAGGACTTGGTCGGTTTGGATGTGACGTGTCTTGATCCTTCTGAAGCAATGCTCAAGGTTGCTAAGAAACGAGTCGATGGCGCTCGTGCTTCACGTGGTGAAGCACCTGCAGCCTACGTACAAGCACTCGCAGAGGACATTCCACTGGAAGACAATTCGTTTGACATGGTCTTTTGCCTGTTTTCATTCCGAGACTTCCAAGACAAGAAAAAAGGACTCGAAGAAATCTATCGCGTCCTCAAGCCTGGTGGCCAATTGGTTATGTGTGATGCTGGAAAAGCAAACTATCTGCATGGTCTAACGGGGCGAATCTGGATGAGCACAGTGGTACAATGGATGGCTCGATGGGTGACGAAGACGAAGGATCATCCGTGGAAGGGACTGGCTCGTTCGTACACGCATTATGGTACCAACAAATACTACAGGAAGATGATGAAAGAAGTCGGATTTCAGGATGTTTCTGGACGACTTCTGTATCCGTTCATGATGTCAAGCAGGTTCAGAGGGCGAAAACCGCAATAGTGCGCATCGATTGTTTGAACAAAAGACTCCATTAGCCTCATAAACCCCCTCCCAGTCGCAAAATCATAGTGGTTGTCATGGGTATGGAAAAAGTCCTCCAGAGCATCAAAGAGGCCGAGCAAGCGGCTGAAAAGACACTTGCCGACGCTCAATCCGAATCGAGCCGAATCGTCAGTGATGCCCGAAGAGATGCTGCAGAACTTGTTGCACAAGCAACCACCGATGCGCAAAGTTCCGTCCAATCGACGCTCGATGCTGCCAAAGAGGCTGCAATGAAGAACGTTAAGTCCGTACAAAAGGAAGGCGGGAAAGCCGTTGCATCTGTTGAATCCGATGCCAGCTCCAAGCAAGACGCTGCTGTCGCCCTCATCGTCGAGAAACTCCTCAATCAGTGAAGTGGTGCCATGTTCTCGACCGTCGGAATGTCACGAATGACGCTTGCAGCACCTGTTGATGCAATGGCGGACATCGTACGTGCTTGTTCCGATCTTGGCTGTGTTCACATCGAGGACTACACGCAATTCGAAGAGGGCATTGGAATAGGCCGTGCTATCCAAAGCGAAGATGCTGACAAGGTCAGTGCCATGCTTGTCAAGGTCCGAGCCATCCGAAGCGCCGTTTCCGTCTTCAACTCGAAAGGATCTGTTTCAGCATCCTCGGCAAAGTCCACTGCAGAGAAATTCGAGGCAGAATTGGACAAGGCACTTGGATACATCGAAGCCATTCGTGAAGCGGAAGCCGAAATTGCTACTCTTGAAGAACAAGCACGAATCTTCGAAAAGCTTGCTCCGCTCAACATTTCACTCGATCTTCTAAGCGGTTACTCCGGCCTCGAAGTCTACGTTGCCGAAACTGCCAACTCGTCCAAGGCCTCCAAGGTCTTT
>JAAZUV010000159.1 GCA_018623995.1 Methanobacteriota archaeon | reverse complement strand
CTTTATGGCCAAAGGACCTGAGTCTGTGAGTCGAATGAACACCATCAATTCCTTCAATGAAAACAACTTCAATCGAACCCTCGTTGGCGTATCCGATCCAACGCATCCTGACTCTGATTCCGATGGAATCCCGGATGGTTGGGAGTATTGTTATGCTTTGTATGGAATGGACAATCCGACAACAGAAAACCATTGGGCAGCGAACCCATTGAATCCGTGGGATGTAAACTATGATGGTGATTCAGATGGTTGGTACGATCGAACAGCGTTCGATCTACCTGCGCCACAAGGCGAATGGTCCGATCGCACCTTTACTCCATCCACGCAAGTGGTCCAACCCGGCATCGGTGACCTACCGTTCACCAATTGGATGGAATACGACAACGACACCCGGCCAGATTCCAACGATAGTGACAGTGACTCCGAATCGTTCATCACAGAAACGATGAACGGTATGGTTACGGCACACTACCAAGATTTCAATCTCACAGATGGACGTGAAGTGTTCAAATATGGTACGAACCCAATGGACAACGACACGGATGGAGATATGATTCCCGATTGGTACGAATATGCCAAGGCTTGGAACGAATCCAACGACAATTATTCATCGTTCTTACAGATTCGAGTTGATTGGATTGATCCTGGAACTGGCGGACCTTGTGATACATCGACGAATTCATGTCTTCCATTGTCATTGGACGCTGGAATTCTTGGTCGGCCTGACCTTTCGTACACATGGTTCACCATGGACCCACGAGATGCGATCGATGCCAACGAAGATGCAGATCAAGACGGAAACTGGGATTGTTCTGGCGTCGGTTGCGTCTATGAACCTTACACCAATTTCCAAGAGTATTTTGCCATCACCAGTGAACAACTCTCGAGTCCGAATGCAGTACGCCTCTCAGGCTTAACATTCGAGGGAGAGGTCATTCAAGAGGGATGGCAGTTGCGTGCGCTTCTGCTTGGCTTGGGCCAGTGGGATGAAGGAGTTAGGAACTATCTCAAGATGGACAAATCTCAAAGCTCGGATTTCCGTTACGCCTACATCGTCAACGACAACGACGTCGATTTCTTGGTTCAGGATGCATCAAACCACGTCGTCCTTTGCGGTGGCAATCTCACAGATCCTTGGGAGATTTACTACACAGGCGCTCCGAACACCGCTCCAGTGCGTGCTGTTGGCGAGCACGAATACGGATGGTATCTCTTGGATTACAACGATGACCACGTCGCTGAAGGAACCGATCCGACCAACTGGGATACGGACGGCGACTGGATGGTTGATTGGTTCGAAGTGAACGATGATGAACAGGACGGAAGTCGGGGTGAAACTTCTCCAATCCGGTATGATTCACGTCAAACCACGTAGTGACCGTAAAGCAAACGCTTGATAATCCTTCATGGACTGGCCTGAAACATGAGTGTAAACGCTGTCTCTCAACGTTCCATAGCCGTCGTGCTCCTTGCACTATTCCTTGGAATGAGTTTTTCTCCGTTTGGAGAGTTGTGGATTGAGCAAGCAGAGGCTGCAGAAGTGGCTCGTCACACCTACGAGTTCAGCGATGGTACGACAGAATACATCGCACTCTATCAAGGCGGTAACGCTGATGCTGGAGCAAAGATTGCTCTGCCAAAAGGCGCCGAAGTCACTGATGTTCAGATGACGTTGTCCGGTGCATCGGCGACCGGATGGTCTTCAATTCCAACGACGACACGCGACCATTGGGTTGCTGGAGAGGCATCGAATACCGACAACCAAAGTGCAGATCTGACCCTTGCAATGGCCAACTCGAGTCATGCCTTCAATGCTCATGGCATGGATGAGGACATCAATCCATCCAGCACAGCATGGCTTGATAATGGCACTTACGCTGTCCGTCAACCCCATACGTCCAATTCAACGGATGCTCTGTTCTCTCAACAATTGAAACTCAGTCCGAACTCACTCAACGCACAAGGACAAGGGGCAGTTCTCCGGCACCACGACTGGTTGTACCTCTCGACGTGGTCTTCGACAAGTTTCCACAACATCGTACATCGTTTGTATCCGAACAACGGGACTCGTGAAAGCATCATTACGCTCGATCAAAACGGTTGTACGCTTCCAAACAAGCATTCCTCTTCCTACTATGGCCAATGGGGATTTCGTGATTGGGTCGTGACGGATGATGAGCGCTTGTACGCCATCCTTTCCGGCTACAAGTACTTCTACACTTCAACTGCGAATACGCTGTATCATCGCGTACTAGAATTCGACATATCGAATGAGAACGAATGGGTATGCATCGATTCGTTCCAGCCACAAGGGAACGGTGATTACACAGGAATTACCTATGACCCAGTTGAAGATACCATTTGGATTCTTCACAATCAGAACAGAAGAATTCAATCCTACACTGTCAGTGCTACCGGTGATTTCGAACGTGGTGATGATTACTTCACCTTCCAGACCTCTTCCTCTTCGATTTGGCAATGTGGCGTTACCAATCAACAAGCTCGTGGTCTTGAGATGAATCAAACTCATTTCTTCATGCGATGCCAAGATGGCAACTACTACAACGACCGAGATCAACTTGAGGCGTGGGGCCGCTCAGGCAGCGCAGTTGCATTGATTCCTGAAAACACCGTTCGCAGTATCTCATCCCTAGGATACGGTTTGTTCTACGATGGTCGTCGATTCATCACCGTTGACTCTGGTTATTCTACATGGTCAAGTTCTCCTTCGTATCATGAGTTTGGAACGAGCTGGCAATACAAAACAACGCCTGCTCCGGGAACAACAACATGGTTTGGCCCGGTGATCGAAACTCCGGATGATGTTCTATCGGTCAACATGGAAACGCTCTGGTCTGCGACTTCGATTGGCGATCGCGTTGATTACTGGGTTTCAGCTGATAATGGAACGCATTGGGTTGCTGTTGAATCGAACACAACGGTCCATTTCCAACATCCTGGAAAAGAACTGGTTTGGAAGGCAACGCTCATTGGTTCCACTGCGGTTTCATGGTGGGTCGATTTGGAGTACGCAACCGAATACGAGTCAAGCGGAACATGGATCTCGCCGGCCAAACCTACCGGAACCAAAGTGGGTAAGGTTCGTCCAGTATGGGTTGCCACAACCGATGCTGCAACCGACATCACAGTCCAAGTTTCCAACGACGATGGCTCAACATGGCAACCTGCAGCGAATCTCGCTGAGACCAGTTTCTCAACGGATGGTGCAGGTAACATCTTGCGTTACGCAGTCACCATGACCTCTACGGACAGGTTCAAGACACCCGTTATGGACAGTCTCGAATTGTTCTACGAGGAAGGATATCCTGACCGTCCACGCATTGACGTTGGAGCCGATGGTACCTTTGATTGGGAGAGCATTCTGTTCCTCAATGAATCTGCGATCGATGTCAGCGATGATTCAGAGGTTGGGGTTGAAGTTGACTTCCAACCAACGCTCGTTGATGCTTTCAACGACTACATCCCAGACAACGGTGATGGCATGGTTGAGGTTCCACTTGCCATCAAGGCACAAACATCAGGTCGCGTCAAGATCACCAACATCGATATTGCCTACAAGATGAACACACATGCCATCAGTGCGGCGTTTGAAGGAGGTATGGCAGCACCTGATGGTATTGCTCGCAACCTCATCATCAAAGTGGCTCATGGCGATGAAGTGAATTTCGTTACAGAGGTCACTGCTTCACTCAACAACAGCCGTGGTGAGAATCCAACCTTCAAGTGGCAACAAGGCGATTCATGCAGCACATTGAATGATGCGGGTGGTATCGTTTCCTTTGACACTGCCAACTGCTCATCCTTCCTCGATGCAAACGATGT
>JAAZUV010000158.1 GCA_018623995.1 Methanobacteriota archaeon | reverse complement strand
CAATGAATGGCTTATTTTTGGGGCTCACTTCGACATTGCACCCCCTGTCGCATACACTCCTGGCGCTGAAATCGGCATCCCGGGTTACGGTACTCGCCATGGCGCATATGATAATGCTGCAGGGTCGAGTATGGTGCTAACCACAGCGAGTGTTTTGGCTGAATTTGATGCACGCCGGACAATGGTGTTCTGTCTCTGGTCCTCGGAAGAAGAAGGGCTTTGGGGGTCTCGCTCTTTCGCCAACGATTTACCAGATGGAATTACCGTTAGCAATTATCTCAATCTCGACATGGCTGGTGTAAATTATCCAGGTGATTATGCGCTCTCAGTCTACCTCGGACCTGATGGCACACAGGAAGCGATCGATCAAGCAGGAATGTTCCACTTAGCAGAATGGATTGGTGCGGATGCACTGGATCTTGGGTACGAGATGGAGCGAGGTAGAGAAGCCTGGCTTGAGGGCGGAGAAAGTCCACTGTGGGGAGACATCTACGAAGACACGGTTGCAATTTACGAATCACCAACCGCCCGAAGCGACCATGATTCGTTCCAAAACATCGGTGTTGCAACGCTTGGATGGAACGGTCTTGTCGATGGCTACCCCTGTTACCACCGTGAATGCGACACTATGGAGACGATGATTGACTACATGGGAACGGACAATTCCACAGGCATCAACAATCTCGTTCATTCATGGGATATTGTGACATGGTGGGCCGTTTATGCCTTCTTGCACATGGACCAGACGCCGGTTCCAAACGAGTTGTGAGCGAATCTCACAGTTTCGAATCAATACTGTTCGAGCACAAGCTCGGTTGTTGTTGATGCAATCTCATTGTCTGCAGCCATCCACATCTTATCGAGAAGTGTTCGTAGTGCAACAGTGTCGTCAACGTGAACAAGAGCAACAAGATCTGCCTCGCCGGATACTTCGTAGATGATTTCAACGCCTTCCCAGCCGGTGACTTCGGAAGCGAACGAACCAATCTCAACACCAGGAGAAACCTTGATTCGGATAAGAGCCGTCAGACCAATTCCACTTTCTCGAACGGTGTAGCCACGAATGGTCCCGTTTTCTTCCATGGTTCGGATGTGAGTGCGAACTGTACGCTCGCTGGCACCAACTTCCTTTGCAAGGTCGACAAAGGACATTCGTCCGTTTTTTCGAAGTTGGGCGAGGATTGCACGATCAATTTCTGCGATTCGGGGCATGGCCAACCCTCCACATATCGGTATATCAAACCTTTTCCTTCCTTATTCTGTCAAATTAATTGAATTATGCGTCATTATTCCGGTAATTCTTCGCTTAAACCTAAACGAATCAAGTTAACGCCCTTAACACAAATCAGCCCCGTTGAATTCAAAGAGCGCCTTTGCTTGGAAGGAATGAGAGACATGTCGGAGTTCATTTCAGGTCTGGACGCTCGTATGGTATTGGATAGCCGAGGTAACCCTACCATCGAAGTTGATTGCTATGTTGATGGCCGCCTTGCAGGCCGCGCCATGGTGCCATCTGGAGCATCAACTGGACAACATGAAGCACTTGAAATGCGGGATGGTGACCAAAGTAAGTGGTTAGGAAAAGGCGTCGATACAGCCGTTGATAACGTTCGACAATCGATTTCCGAGGTTCTCGTTGGAATGCCTGTTGATCAGCAGAGGTTGATTGATGAGGCCATGATCGAACTTGATGGAACGCAAAACAAATCCACTCTTGGTGCTAATGCCATGCTTGGGGCATCACTTGCCTGTCTTCATGCTGGGGCAGCCTCCCATGAGCTTCCATTGTGGAAATACATCGGTGGTGTAGCAGGCGGACAAATGCCTGTTCCAATGCTCAACATTCTCAACGGTGGCGCCCATGCAGCATCAAACGTCGATGTCCAAGAATTCATGGTCATGCCCCACGGTTTTGATACATTCAAAGAAGGCCTAAGGGCTGGTGTAGAGATCTATCACCAACTCAAACATGAACTGAAGAACGACGGATTGCTTGGTGGTGTTGGTGATGAAGGAGGCTTTGCGCCCAATCTTGCAGCCAATGAAGATGGTCTGAAATACATGGTTCGCGCCATTGAAGGGGCTGGCTATTCAACAGACGACATTGGTATTGCTCTCGATGTTGCAGCCACGGAATTCGAGAAATCCGATGGATATCACATGGATGGTAAAGTCCTCTCATCGGATCAGATGGTCGATATGTACAGCGAGTGGCTCGATGCGTACCCAATTCTGTCCATTGAGGATGGTTTGGGTGAAAACGACTGGACCGGTTGGACGGCAATGACGAAGCAAGAGGGCCACCGAGTCCAGATCGTTGGAGACGACCTCTTTGTTACTCAGTCCGAGCGATTGGCCCAAGGTATCGACATTGGTGCTGCTAATGCCATGCTGGTGAAGGTCAATCAAGTCGGAACGGTAACAGAAACCCTCGAGGCCATGGACCTTGCTACCACCAACGGCTATCGTAACGTTGTCTCTCATCGAAGTGGTGAAACAGAGGATACGACCATTGCAGACCTTGCGGTTGGTACGCGAGCTGGACAAATCAAAACTGGAGCACCAGCACGTTCCGATAGGGTGTCCAAATACAACCAACTGCTCCGAATTTCTGAAGATGTGGAAGATTATCGTTCCCCTTTCTAACAATTGAGTACGCATACATACAGTGGGTTATAAGAGTGGTTTCACGCCTACGGCCATGCGCAAATCAACCGTTTGTACTATCGTAGCCTGCCTTCTACTTGCCGCAATGCCTTACTCAGTCGCTGCTGATGCAACAGAAGATATCCCAACCAATGCAGCAGCAACAGGCGTCCACGATTCTCTCGTGGCCGCTCTTACGCATGCTGGCCTTGTAGCAACGCTGCAAGGCGATGGACCGTTCACGGTCTTCGCACCAACCGACCAAGCGTTTGCTGATGCGGGCATTGACCTCTCCACATTCGACACACCAGAAGAAAACGAAACACTTGCCGACATTCTCTTGTACCACGTTCTCGCTGGAAGCGTCAACTCCTCTGCGGTCACCGACGGACTATCCGTCGTCATGGCCAACGGAGACAAAGCATCCTTCACCGTTAACAACGACAGTGTCATGATCGGAGCTGCAACAGTCACCACAGCGGATGTTGAAGCCAGCAACGGAATCATCCACGTCATTGACAAGGTCCTCATGCCACCACCAGGTGATATCTGTTACAACGTCATCTCTCACACCATCGTTCCTGGTGCAACCAACTTGATCTGTAACTCCTACATGTTCGTCGAGAACTATACCACGGGCGGTCAGACCATCACAGGATGTTACAACACTATCACGCACCAAGTTTCGAACATCAGCGCTGCAGAATGTGGTGCATACATGTGGACCCCTGCAGTCAACATCGCTATGACTGCACAAGCAACCACCATTCACACTGCTCTCGTCGCAGCACTAGGTGCAGCAGATCTTGTCTCAACATTGAGTGGTGAAACAGAATACACCGTCTTTGCTCCAAGCGATGAAGCATTCGCAGCAGCGGGAATTGATTTGGACACCTTCGATACCGATGAAGAAATTGCAGCTCTCGCTGACATTCTGCTCTACCACGTTGTTGCAGGAACAACTCTCTCCACGGATTTGGCCGCTGGTGAAAACACAGTCACAGCAGCGAACGGTGATGAGTTAACAATCACAGTTTCCGATACAGGTGTTGCAGTCGGCGCCGATGGCGCAGTCGTTACACTTGCTGACGTTCCTGCATCCAACGGTGTCATTCACGTTATTGACAAGGTTTTGACTCCACCAGCAGACGATCCATTTGAGGGCGTAGATTGTGCAGTTACCATCGGTCTCACATCCGATGGATACGGCTTCACACCTTCCCAAGTGAGCATTGAT
>JAAZUV010000157.1 GCA_018623995.1 Methanobacteriota archaeon | reverse complement strand
GTTCAGCCGATACTGTTCAAGTGAACTACTCCATTCTTTCGAATGCGTTCTTTGAGGACCTTGACGTTGACGCCGTTGTACGTGATAGTAACGGAACCGTCGTCGACACTATTTCCACTCGCGTACAGGCTGGTGGAGGCGTCCATGTACCAAACAGTGTTTATTTCACCGCCAACAAGGACGATCAATACACTGTTCGTTTTACGATGAAGAACATGCTTGGCGCCATACTGGATACTGAAACAACATCGCCTCAGGCATTGACCAACATGGCGCCTGTAGCGAACGCTTCGGTTTCGACGAATCTTAGTCAGACCTACGAGAAAATCCAGTTTACTGGAGACGGTTTTGATGCGTGGGGATTGTCGCTCGACAACAATACTTTGCCGTACTTCGACCAACCCGTCGCCTATGCGTGGAATTTCGGAGACAACATGACCTCAGGTTTGCGCTCACCATTGCGCTCCTTTGCCCAAGCTGGACTCTACAATACGACACTGCGTGTGATGGACGTTGGTGGGACGTGGTCGGATGTTAGCGTTAATCAAATCAACATCACCGATGATTCTGAACCGATTCCGATCATCACAGTCAACAACAACATTGTAGCCGATCGGTTGGAAATCCTCACCAATCAGCGCATTATCTTCTCTGCGTATCAAACAGCAGACAACGTTCCATTGGAATTCTTGGACTTTGAGTGGGACTGGGGCGATGGCTCTCCAGTGTCAAGTGGAACAGGGCTGTACACTGCAAATCACGAATGGGGTGATGTCGTCGGGCCGAATCAGACCTACATTCTCACGCTGAGCGTTTCAGACGGCGTCAACACCGGTCAGAAAACCATTGAAATCATCGTCAACAACCGTTTGCCGTACCAAATTTTCTCGGATGAACTCACAACCTACACTTACACGCCGTTGCTCATGCCGGATGTCTTTACCGACGATGATGGAGAAAATCTCTCGCTCGGATGGGTGTTTGAAGGCGGTGTTAATCTCGACGGGGTTGAGGTTGATCGTGAAGATGACTTTTCCTCGACAGCATCAGCAGCCTTGTATCCAGCTCCTGCTTGGGATACACCGGGACTCAAGAACATCACCGTTACCGTCACCGATGAGGATGGAGGTATTTCGATTGCTGAACTGCGAGTTAACGTCATCAACCAGCTGCCTGTTGCTAATTACATTGTCAAAGAGTCTGGGGCAACAGGTTCTCCGCAGATCGATTTCCTTGTAGCAGAGGCACAGGTCAACGTCCCATACACCTTTGATGGTCGAACCAGTTTCGATGTTGATGGTACTACGGGCTTGTACACCGATTTGACCTTCAATTGGTCGTTCCCAGATGGTACATTCAGCAACAAGACGTTGCCTGCGTATTCCTTCTTGGAGCCAGGCGAGCAAATCATTCAACTCGTGGTGACCGATGAAAACGGAGCACAAAGTACGCCAAAGGTCATCGTTGTTGTCGTTGCGAACCCTCTTCCAATCATTCAGTTGCAAATTCTCGATGCTTGGGTTGATGGGGAACTGCTCATGGATACCGATGTGTTTCCAGAGAATGGATTGCCCGACCAATGGTCGAGGACGTTTGATGAAAATGGTGTCAATGTCGCAATTCCAGGCGCTATGCTGTACTTCGATTCGAGTGGTACCCGTGATGGTGACCAGCGATTCGAAGGAAAGTACGTTCCGCTTGAACAAGAATCGCCTGATTGGAATGGATTGCTTGAATACACGTGGGATTTTGGAGATGCAACGCCGATTGTGCACGATCCGATGCCTTGGCATTCCTATGAACGACCAGGATTGTACACCGTGAAACTGACCGTTCGAGATGCCTTTGGAACGGGTGACGTTACTCGTGCAGAGTTCAACATCCACATCGATGCACCCCCTGAGATTTCTGGCATTGATTTGCCAGATGAAGTCTATGAAGACTTTTCCACAGCTGTGATTGTCAACGTATCAGATGCTGAATCACTCGCTGATTTGGTGTTCTATAGAGACCTCAACGTTCTCGATGGGTCGAATTCTGACAGGGATGAAGCCATCAGCAATGATCTCGTTGTTGAATGGGAGCAAGACATTCTCAGAGATGCCGATGGTGACGAGATTGTCGACAACGATTGGTTTGTCTCCACAAACACGCTCGTGACATTAGCAACGGTCGTTTGGGACGATCCAACGGATGCAGTCCTCAAGGTGAGAGTTTGCGATGGCATGGGCTTGTGCGATGAGGCTCAAGCGGATGTGACCGTGTTGCCGGAACAAGATGCAGATCCATCTCTCTCAGACTTCAGCTGGGACGAATGGAAGTCCTGGATGTCCGATGCAGGAAGCGATGCATTAGGCTTCATTGCTCTGATTCTTGCTGCCTTGATTCTTGGTTGGCTTGTCATGCGTCAACCGAATGAAATTGAAGAGGAAGCCAAACAGAATGCTGAGACCTACGACGTTGAGCACGCTGATGATGGCGGGCTGCTAGGTATGGACCACCACTCGCCTCCACCTGCTCCAAAGATTCTCTCCAAGCAGGAGCGTAGGAACGACGAGAGTGGCTACATTCGACCTTTGCGACGTCGAGAGTAAACGAATGCCTCAAGAACCTCGTCGTCAACCTTGAATTTAGGAGTGAGCCGATGTTGCAACGAAGAGCAGTTTTTCTTCTCTCGATTCTGCTCGTTCCTTTGCTGAGCGGTATCTTTGCACCATCTGTTGGTACTGCTTCGGCAGCAATCGATGATTGCCAAGGAACGCTCTCTCCCATCGTATGGAACGAAACCATTTCGAGACATGCAGAAGTCCCGTTCAATAATTATTGGGATCCATTCTACTACGAGGAGGATTGGGACGACGATGGTCGCTCTTCAGAGCCTGTAAATTCAGGTGGAGACAACATCGATCCATCCCTCTCTCCCGAAGAGCCATGGATGTACAATGCCTATCATTCTCCAATACCCGTTGACACGCTTACAAGCAACATCGCTACTACGATGCTTGTTGGGAACGACAGCGCTGGAGCACTGCGAGTTAATCTCTCGAGCTCCCACAGAACGACCATCTGCGTCGAGATTCAAGGGATTGTTGGCAATTCAACAGTCCCTGCAAAAGCCGATGTGTACTTGATGACGACATCCCAATACGAACGTTACGAATGGTCCTACGATCGAATGCATGGAACCGATTATGATTTTTGGTTTGAGAGAGAAAGTCTCAGCGATGATGAATTTGTGACCGAAGTATCTCCTGAATGGGCTGCTTTCGATGTCACAGGATGGAAAACATACAGGGACGTTCATACCTATGAAAACACGGATTCTGTCGTCATGAGCGTAGCTTTGGACGCTCCTGAAGTCCATTCCTCGCTCTTTTCTGGTACGACATATCAGGAGTTTTTCATTGTGGTCGATGCGTGGGACAATTCACGAAGAGGCGATGCGGGAGCGCAAAACAAGATCATTGCAGCAGATGTTGCGATTTCGACCGTTGAGCGTTCAATCGTTCTTCCAAACTGGACCGTTTCGATTGTCTTCTTTGTCTTCTTTGCAGCCATCATCATGGCACCTGTTCTCATCAACAAGCGCTACATGGGTGCTGGCTTGGAACCGAGCGTTGAAGCGCAAAAGCAACTAATGCCTTCACTGAATCAGAATTGAATTAGTATTCGAGAAGCGTCCAAGCATCTCTTAGATCTCGGACGTTGATGAGGCCCTTGTCGCTAATTCTGTGTTCCATGGAAAGTGTTGCGTAAACCATGGAAACGCCAAGAACTGGTGCGTGGATACGAGCCCAGTCGCCACCACTGTTCACGGCCATGACGCTGTAATCGACTCCTTCTCCTTTCAAGTCGATTGCAGCATCGACGATTTGCAACGCATCGAGATGAGAATG
>JAAZUV010000156.1 GCA_018623995.1 Methanobacteriota archaeon | reverse complement strand
TTGAACCACCTTCCTGTCATTCAAGAACTGTTGCTTTACTGAAGTGCAAGTTGTTGGGCTAACGCATCGGCACTCATCGAGTTGATGACATCACCTTGTTCGAGCCAACCCTTTCGAGCGGTCATGACACCGTACTGAATGTCTGCAAGTCCACGAATTGAGTGAGCATCCGGGCTGATGGCTACGGGCACGCCCATGAGTTTGGCATACTTACACAGCCGGTAGTCGATATCCAGGCGGTATGGGCTTGCATTCAATTCAATCGACTTGAATCGACCTTCTTCGATATGCTCAGCCATCGCATCGATGAGTCGGTGGACATCAACTTCGTACCCCTCACGTCCTTGGAGAATACGCCCAGTTGGATGCCCGAGTACTTTTGTCGCAGGGTGTTCGAGAACTTTCAAGAGTTCCTCCGTGTTCTCGCTCTCATCCCTACCCCGCCATTTGGTCATGGCATGGACGGAAGCGACAACATAATCCAACTCATTGAGGACATCATCTGGATGGTCCAATTTCCCACCTGCAAGGATGTCGGATTCAACTCCGTGAAACAATCTGAAATTTACCCCTTCATCCTGCCAGTTTTGGTTGTATTTTCGGATTTTTTGCCCTTGTTCCAACAATCGGTCTGCAGAAGCACCATTTGCGACCTTCAGCGTTGGAGAGTGATCAGCGATTCCAAGCCATGTCCAGCCGAGTGCCTGAGCTGCATCTGCCATTTGTTCAAGCGTCGCCTCACCGTCTGAAACGACGGTGTGATTGTGAAGAGCGCCTTGGATGGTATCAAGTTCCAACAATTGTGGAAGATTCTGTTCACTACCAGATTGAATCTCACCCGTATCTTCGCGCAATTCTGGAGGGACCCATTGCAAGTCGAGATGCGAATAGATTTCTTGTTCGGTCATAGCGGTGAGTGAATATTGTGCCGCTTCAATCCCCTTGAGTTCACCCGCCTTCTCCTCGGGAATAAGCCCGAATTCATTCAGACGGAGACCACGGTCAATGGCACGTTGACGCATGGCGATGTTGTGCTCTTTGCTCCCAGTGAAGTATGCTAATGTGAAGGCAAACATTTCAGGAGGTACCAATCGAACCTGAGCATCGATGGTCCCAGCGCTCTCCAATTGTTCGTAATCATCACCACCAATCGCTTCCATGACGTTGGCATCAATATGTCCAACAGAGAATCCATCTTCGAATATACTCGCTTCCAGAATGAGACTGATCTTTGAATCCCCTGCTCCCTTGACATCTGCAATGCCTTGCAATGCAAGAATGGCGTTTGCGACCTCCTCATGGTTTTCGGGCTTGACACCCACAACGATATCCAAGTCGCCAATGGTCTCTTTTCGACGACGAGCACTTCCGGCAAGTTGGACACGCTCAACGCCAGGTAGTGCTTTGATTCTCTGTTCAAATGCAGTCCCATATTTCAATCCGATATCCAAGCGTCGACGTGCGCGGAATCGAGATAGAAGTTCAATCCCATCGAGCATGCGTTGTTCAGATTTCTTTCCGAACCCCTTCATTGGTGCGATTCGGCCTTGCTCAGCAGCCTCCTTGAGTGCTGCAATGGAATCGATACCTAGTTCTTCATGCATCAACTTGATTCGCTTTGGACCAAGTCCCGGAATTCCAAGCATTTCGATCATCCCTTGTGGCGTATCTTCATGCAAACGAACCCAATCTTCAGGCCAAACGCCTTCTAAAATCGCTTGAGAAAGGGCGGAGCCAAGGCCCTTTCCAATCCCTTTCATCTCAAACAAGCGTCCAGTGACGACCAACTCATGCAAGTCTTCTGTTATCGTTCCAATCATTCGACTTCCATTTTGATACGAACGGACTCGGAAGACATTCGCACCTTGAAGTTCGAGCAAGACCGCAACTTGATGTAAAACTGCAGCCACTTGGTTACGAGAAAAATACGGAGCACCACTTGTACGAGCCTTCGGGAGTTTGAACGCACTGCCTGCCATAACGTTCTCAATTGTTCACAACTCAAAAAGGATGGCAAGTGGTTGTTTCAAAAACCCCCTCTGTTTGGTAGAATCATGCTCGAGGTCGAGTACATCTCCATGCTCGTCCAAACCTTCTGTGGAATCTCTGCCATTCTCTTCATGTTTGTAGCGACCTTTTCACGCTCGGAAAAGGCCGAACTTCTCGTTCAAAACATCATTTTTACGACGCTTCTTCTTGCTGCTGCATCCTTGTGGTGGCTTTCTCTTGCAGGCGGCTCGTTGTGGGGTTCGAACTATCTCCCGCGCCCACTTTCCATTGTCTGCATTGTCTTGGCGATTGCAGCGCGTATGAACATCAAGGGCGAGAACGTTTCGTTCGGAGCGAATCCACACAGCATTGGCAGGGCCGTTGAAGAGGAGTGATCAAACGATTTCTCCAGGACCGTCATCAGAAGATTCTGAAGCCTCTTTCTCCATTTTTTGGTTGATGAAGGTACGCATGTATTCCGGCAATTCGCCGTTGACAAAAATCACGTCGTTGACGGCTTCGAGTTTCTTCAGCGAATAGTAAATCTGCATTGCTGTCATGGGTGTTGACGAACAACCATTGCAACCGCCATCGAGTGACAGCATGATGTTTCCATCACTCGTGTCGAGGACGGTAACGACGCCATCGTGTGCATCAAGAATTTCCTGAACCGGACCAATTTCGGCCAGGATCTCTTCAGCACTGATGCTCATGATACTCCGAGCGACTCCACCTCTTTCAACGATTGGATGTAGAGTTCCTCGGCGATAGGAACTAAGGGCAAAAACTAGCCTTTCGGGCCTGTACCTGCAGGGAATCTCTTATGAGGGGTTCCAAGGTCGGGCGAAGCACAGGTGTACATTATGATGGAAAATATACCCTTAATCGCAGCAGGCGCAGGTGCCGTAGGACTTTTGATCGCATTTTACCTTTACAATCAGGTAACAAAGGTCAAGATTGACAACGAAGTTGTCGCAGATATTACAGACGAAATTCAGAAGGGTGCAATGGCGTTCCTCTTTGCTGAGTATCGTATTCTGACAATTTTCGTTGTCGTCGTTGGTGCTGTTCTCGCTTACCTCAACGACGTTGATACTGCTATCGCATTCTTTGCTGGTGCAATCGCTTCAGTCCTTGCCGGATTTTCAGGTATGCGCTCTGCTACCTCGGCAAACGGCCGTACAGCCATGGCAGCAAAGAACGATGGTCAAGCAGGTGCTCTCGCAGTTTCGTATAACGGTGGAGCCGTCATGGGACTGTCCGTTGGCGGTCTCGGCCTGCTTGGTATCTCACTCATCGCTTATTGGCTTGGTGCTGAGGATGGTAACACACTCTCAGCAGCAGCTGGATTCGGTATGGGTGCTTCGTCCATCGCACTGTTTGCCCGTGTTGGTGGTGGAATTTACACCAAGGCTGCAGACGTTGGAGCTGATCTCGTCGGTAAGGTCGAAGCCGGTATTCCTGAAGATGACCCACGAAACCCTGGTGTTATTGCTGACAACGTTGGTGATAACGTCGGTGACGTTGCTGGAATGGGTGCTGACATCTTCGAATCGTTCGTTGGTTCAATCATTGCTGCAATGATCATTGCAAGCGACAAAACAGAGCCGATGGGCGTTGACTATGTTCTGATGCCGATTCTTCTCGGATTCATCGGATACGCTGCTTCTATCATTGGTGTCTTCTCGATGACGTTCCTCAAGAACGGAAGCGACCCCGCAGCAGCTCTACGAAATACAACCTTCATTGCAGCCATCCTCTTCTGGGCAGGTGGTTATCTTGCTATCCAACAAGGCCTGATTGCTGTCGAATACGGAATCATGCATTCTGTCGTCTTGGGTAGTGTTGTCGGAATCCTGATTGGTCTGGTTACAGAATACTACACGGGAATCGAACCCGTGTTTGGAATC
>JAAZUV010000033.1 GCA_018623995.1 Methanobacteriota archaeon | reverse complement strand
TGCTGCCGTTGTGTTGCTCGATGAAAGCCACGTGAGTGCGCATTGTTATTCGGACCGAGGCTTGCTCGCTATCGATGCCTTCACTTGCGGAGGAACAGACCCAACGTCCATCGTTGAGGAGTTGAAGCGAGCTTTGTACGAGTTGTCTCCTGCAACGGTCGTGGTGCAACAAAAAAGCGTTGATCGCTTCCTGCTTCCTGAGGTGTGAACATGAGCGTCAGGGGTACGATTGCATCCTATTTTCATCATTTCAACGCTGGCGAATTGTCCAAGATGTCTGCTTCACTGTTGAAGCACATTGAATCGGGCGGCAAGGTCTTCATTACGCTCGCTGGTGCTATGAGTACTGCTGGGATTGGACAACTGCTCGCACCAATGATTCGGCAGGGTCACGTTGCTGCAATCAGTTGTACTGGAGCGAATCTTGAGGAAGATGTGTTCCGCATGATGGCCTCTCCACATTACGAATCCATCGAGAACTGGAGAACACTTTCTCTTGAGGATGAACAAGAACTCCTCAAGAAGAACATGAATCGCGTGACGGATGTTTGCATTCCTGAAGAACAAGCAATCCGTGTTCTTGAATCGCATCTATTGGAAGCATGGGAGCAGGCATCAAAGGAAAAGAAGAGACAACTTCCACATCACTACTTCTTCGAAGTTCTTCATTCGGAGGCTCTGCTTCATGCCTGTGAGGGTGATGCTTCAGCCTCATGGGTCCTCGCAGCTTGCGAAGAAAACGTACCACTCTACGTGCCAGGTTGGGAAGATTCGACCATGGGCAACATCTTCGCTGCTCGTTCGATGGAAGGGGTGGTCGATTCCGATTGCGTCCTTTCTGGAATTGAGTACATGAAACACCTTGCAACGTGGTACGAACAACAAACTTCACCACTCGCCTTTTTGCAAATTGGCGGAGGAATTGCTGGTGATTTCCCAATTTGTGTCGTTCCAATGCTCAATCAAGATCTCGAACGAGATGTACCGCTGTGGTCATGGTTCGGACAAATATCCGAATCCCGTCCTTCGTATGGGGGATATTCTGGCGCTCCACCAAGTGAGAAAATCACGTGGGGTAAAATCGATGCATCGACGCCGATGTTCGTCGTTGAAAGCGATGCAACCATCGTTGCTCCCCTCTTGTTTGCCTACATCCTGAACCTTTGATTGTTGAAACAATATCCCCAAACCCTTAGAGGTGAGCGGTGTCAAGTTGTTCCCATGAGGCGCAGCCGCAGCATTGTTCTTGTTTTGCTGTTGATGTTGACGCCTCTTTCGTCACTCGTCTCTGCAGAAGGAACCCCAACCGTGTCCATAACCACAGATTGGAACAGTTCTTCGGCCTTGACAAACGAACATGCGTACGTGTTGACGTTTGGAGATTCCTCTTCGCATGATTACGATGTGAGCGTTGAGCATATTCGAGATTCAATCGATTTGGCTCCATCAATCCAAACAACGTTCCTTGACAATACACCAACACTTACTGCACGTATTGTTCTTGATACAACGATTGCATGGAACGATACAATCGCAATTTCGGTAACCATCAACGGCCATGACGGTAATGCGCTACCATCAGCGATTACAGAAGAGCGAACCTTCACAGTCGGATCATGGAACCAACCCATGGCCGATCACGAAGTAACCACGACCACATCTTGGTCGCTTGAGCAGAATTATCAGACGAGCGATGGTAACCAGTCGTTCATGCTGCTGTTTGAAGGGAACGGATGGCAACAACGCATCGGTGAAGTTCTCAACGCCTACGAACTCGGCAATGGAACGTTGTTGACCTCGGAGACAACCGGTAATTCAACCACAGAGCTTGCCCTTGATTTTGAATCGTTTTGGAAGAACGAAACGGTGACCTCAGGTGTTCTTACATCTCAAGTCATTCAAGCAAAAGGAAGTGGTGACATCCTTTTACAACTCGAAGAGGATGGTCTCGTGACCACCATCAATGCCACCGTGGTCGATGCATTGCTCAACCGTTCGAACATAGACAACGTCGTCTCTGAGCGATTGCGATTGGAAGCGTTTGGTGCTCTATTCGTCAATGGAGAAGAAGATGGTGGACAATTTGATCTTGATGGTGACATCAGTTTACTCCTCCTCGAAACGACGGATGTTGATGGTGTTCGTGTCCTTCAGCACACACAAATCGAGGCAACGGCCGATATGCTCCTCAGTGATGAGGGGTCGGAATTCAACCTTCAACTCGATCAGTTTGAAACCCTCGAGCGCTGGGAAAACGGCGTACGCGTCGATCAATTCGACCTGATACGCGGCGATGGAACCTTCGGCTTTACCGACCAAGAAGAGAATTCGTCCATGGTCGTTAATGGAACGGTGTACAACTTCCATTCGCGTGTCGAAGATGGAATCACACTCATCGATGATGTCCACGTTGATGGAACGCTTTCTGGTGATGTTCAAGGTACGTTTGGTGTTGTTCAGACCATTGAACAGACGGGGAAACAATTGAATCATACGCTGGTCGAACACGATGTGAACGTTATTCACAGTGAAACTTGGTTCAATGTGACTGGTGTTGGTGGCAGCAATTTCTTCGGAGGAAGTGGAGCCGGATCGTACTACAACGATTCCTACATCTATCAAGCAACCAATGCGGATTGGGAAAATCGAACGGTTCGGCTCGTTTGGACCGAGACAGGGCCAGACCCTTCCAGTGGTGACGAACGCCCTGAACGAAGTCCAATCGAACAAGAACCAACGCCGCCAGAGGTCGAGGAAGCATTGGGGAACATCTCTGTTGGAAGAGAAGCTGGATTTGCACCGGTGCCGATGGAAACGGGCGATGTTGTTCGTCTCCTCGCCCAAGACGGCATCGTCTTGACGGTAACTGCTGGACAAGAAGCCATTGAACCACGTGATGCGAAGAATTTGAGTGTGATTCAGTGGACCGGCGTCTACAGCGACGGAGTTTCAGGAACTGCATCAGGTTCAATCGTTCATCAGGGACCATTGACTGGTTTGCTTGCAAGCACCGTCCGTTCGTTTGAAATCGAATTCGGAACCGATGGTGAAACAGCCCTCCTCAATGAATCGCAAGCTGTTGATGCCATTCTCTCACCGAGCATTGTCTCGGCTGATGACAACACAGCTCCACAAGTTCTCGACCTTTCGCTCATGGAAGGTTTGGTCTTCGGTGAGGGTGGCTCGCCGGCTCATCTTGTAGCGACCATCGACGATCCTGATTGGAACATCGTCAGTGTTCAAGTCGATCTTTCCTCGATTGGTCTTGGAACGGTTGCAATGAACGACCGTGGTCTCGACGGTGACCAAACCATTGGTGATAACGAGTGGACCATGATGGTTTCAGTTCAAGGTCTCGCAGTCGGTGAATTACCCCTCACCGTCGTGGTCGTTGATGAATGGGGTGAGACCGATACTCTCACGACGAACATGACTGTGGAAAACCAAGCCCCGCGGATTTTGAGTGCAAGCATCGAACCAACGACTGTCGTAAGAGGCGGTTCAACGCTCATGACACTTGACGTGCTTGACTACCATGGTGTTTCTTCCATTGTGGTCGATCTTCGTGAGTACGGCGGTGAAGAGACACCTTGTCTCAAGGTCGAAGTGTGGGCCTGCGAACTTGTCATCCCTCAAGGCATGACGCCTGGTGAACGTTTGCTCAAGGTTCGATTGACAGATGCCCTCGGAGCCACGATTCTCGTTACAAAAACCCAAGCCTCTGAGCATCATTTCCAACCGAGTTCAACGGATGTGGATTTGGCGGTGACGGTTGAAAACACACCACCAACCTTGACGCTCGTTCCTTCAGAAGCGTTACAACGGGGGAATTCGGATTCTGAGCAAGCCATCGAAATTCGAGTTGACGATCCAGATGGCATCCTGTTGGTTCGTGCGGATTTGGGCGTACTCAAACCACTTGGCCAAACAACACGTTGGGTTACGCTGTACGACAATGGACAAGGCCTTGATCGAGAAGCAAACGATGGAATCTATACCGCTGCTGCATCCGTTCGAACATCAACACCGATCAGTGCGCACGAAATCTTTGTCCAAGCATCCGATTCCTTTGGTGATGCGACAGCACCCACGTCGTTCGTTGTTTTCGTTGAGGAAACCGATGATGGCCTCGTTGGTACAAAGGAGGGCGAATTACCGCTGACATTGATTGCAATTGTCGTTGGTATCGTTCCAATTCTCGTCGGCATGTTCGTGTTCCTGCGACAACGTCAACCGCCAAAGGATTACGAAGACCGATTCGGGTTTCAATGAGCAACAAATTCCGCCGACAATCGTTTATACCCCTGCTCGGTGGGTTGGTTGCTACCTGCGAGCGTAGTGTAGTGGTTATCACCGGGCGTTGCCAACGCCTGAACCCGGGTTCGAGTCCCGGCGCTCGCACCAAAATTGACTGAAAGAGGCTTTACATACTGCGTGTACAATGTCAATGTATGACCGAACCTCGCGTTGTTTACGTCGGCAAAAAACCCTCATTCTCGTACGTTAAAGCTGTCCTGATGGCTATGCAAGAAGGTGAACGACTGGTTCGCTTGCAAGCACGAGGACAAGCCATCAGTCGAGCCGTCGATGTTGCTGAAATCTGTCGAAGGCGACACGGAATTATTGCATCAATGCTTCCAGAAAAAGTAAGCATTGTCGACATCGTTACGGATTCAATTGAACTTGAAGATCATGATGGTCGAAGCAAAACGGTTAGTAGCATGTACATTGAACTGCTTGGCGAAGGCGAAATGGCTGAAGAAGAATAATCACAATTGAGACAAGCGCCGCTCAATTTCGCTGGCTGTAGCTTCAAACACGTCCAAGGATTGTCCAACAGGATCGTCCAGTCCCCAGTCCTCATCAATCCGCATGGCAGGACAAGAGACGCCACAACCCATGGAAATGACCATGTCGAAATCTTCCGCCTTGAACAAATCAACCGATTTTGGCTTCAGTCCATCGGTTTCAATGCCCTTGGATTCCAGAACGGTGATGGCGTTTGCTGAGACCTGTCCTGCTGGATGCGTTCCAGCACTAGCAGCCTCATGTCCAAGATGTCGAGCAATGCCCTCAGCCATCTGAGATCGGCATGAATTTCCTACACAAACGAACAGCAGTCGCATGATTAAACCCTGGTACCGGAACTTATCAAGGTTGACTCCTTAGACCCAATAGGAAGGTTTGAGAGATGAAAGCAATCCTTGTGTTTTCTTCGACCTATATTCTTCTTTTCGTTCTTCATATCGTCTTCGCAGCGAACGACTTGGAGCACTTGTTTCGTATCGTTGCCACTCTTCTCGCTGCCATGACGTTCTTTTGTGCTCCACTCCTTTGGCTCATCGATTCAAGCATGAAGCAATCCTTGTGGATTGGTTACATTGCGAGCATACCGCTCTCGATTGGTATCGCTTACGCTTACACAAACATGGAGTTCCAATTGGATGCAACGCTCCTCGCCATCATCGCAACGAGCGTGACACATGGCGCATGGTGGTTGCTCATGAAGGGAAAATAAACGCATTGAAGTAGGCAGAACAAGTGGAAAGGGTATGTCCGATTCACCGGTTTCAATGCACAACCCAGGAAACGATGCTCCTGCAGAAGCACCAGCAGCACCTGATGCCGCTGCTCAAAAGCAAATGGAACAAGCCTATGCCCAAATGAAGCGAAAGATGGCTATGGCCGAAATTGGCAAGAAAATCAAGCACAAGATCATGGTCCTTTCCGGAAAGGGTGGCGTCGGTAAATCCACCGTCTCCACAGGACTTGCTCTCGCCCTTGCACAACAAGGTCACAAGGTTGGTATTCTTGATATCGACATCACCGGTCCTAACGTTCCAAAGATGATGGGACTCGACGGACGTAAGTTGCACGTCGAAGCTGGTAGAATCCATCCTGCACAAGGGCATCTCGGTGTGAAAGTCATCTCTATGGCGTTCCTGCTCGAAGATGAAGACACTCCCGTTGTATGGCGAGGTCCAATCAAGCTCGGTGCGATTCAGCAATTCATTGGCGATGTGGAATGGGGCAACCTCGATTACCTAATCATCGATTTCCCTCCGGGCACGTCCGATGAACCATTGACCGTTGCTCAATCACTGCCAGATATTGACGGAATGGTCATCGTTACAACACCACAAGACGTTGCCCTCCTCGACAGTCGTAAATCCATCTCGTTTGCATCCTCGTTGAAGGTTCCTGTTCTTGGTGTCGTCGAGAATATGAGTGGATACACCATCCAAGGCAAAGGAACACCTGGATCGGAAATTGAAATTGCTGCACCAGCAGGCCGTACACTTCGAGCAACGTGCGATGATGAAGGTCGATTCAGTGTCACCTTGGACATCTTCAAAGAAGGCGGTGGACGCTCCACTGCAGAGGAATTCGGCGTACCGTTCCTTGGTGCATTGCCCTTTGACCCAGGATTTGTCCGTGGCGGTGATGACGGTGTTCATCGTATTGTCAGCGAACCAGAAGGTGCATCGGCTTCGGCCTTTTCCCACGTCGTCGCATCCATTCAATCACAACTGGACGGAGCAAGCTCATCCAATTTGGAGATCATCTGAGGCTTGAATATGGCAGAAGACGTCCTTGAGTTGCGCCGTCTTGAACGACGCGATACCGACATGGAACTTACCTACGAAGATGGAACAACGTTCACAGTATCCTACGATGACTTGCGCCATGCTTGTCCATGTGCGAAGTGTGCTCCTCTTCGCAACGAAGACGAGACAAGTATGCAACTTCGACGAACCGTTGAAGCACATCCAAAGCAGAAACCGTTGGTCCGAACCGTTGGAAACTACGCGCTCTCGTTCGAGTGGGAGAGCGGATGTTCCAGCGGAATCTACCGATTTGAACGCATTTGGGATCTTGCACATCGTCGCGACCCTGACCGTGGCCGACCCTACGTTCACGGCGCATGGTGATTCGGCCGTAACGGTACGAAATCAGGTGCAGGTTTCTTGAGCAAGAGCCATCACCGTACCACTAGGAGGCATAAAGATGGATGGCGTCTATCTCACTTGGCTCATCTCGGCATTGGCCGTAGGCGTCTTCCTGATGCCTTATTTCAAGCCGCCATGGGCCAAGCTTGCGTTGAGCGGATTCGTTGATTTCATTCGACGTTATTGGCTGCACCTATTGATTGCACTTGTCATCTACAATGCCAAAGATTGGCTTGACCAAATCGATCGAATGTTGATGGCTCGAACAGGACTTGACATGACGCCGTACATCTATGCCATTGAGGGCGACTTGGTTGTCTTGTTCCAAGATGCGTTCAGAGCGACATGGCTTGATGTGTTCATGACGCATTTCTACATTGCAGGATTCATGTTCATCACCTATGCATCCATCTTCTACGTGACCTACTTCGATGATCGCTGGATGGCAGATAGGGTCGCATTGTGCGTTGCATGGGTCTATCTCCTTGCCATTCCGTTCTATCTCTTCTTCAACGTTCGAGTTACGGGCTTCTACATCGAGGATATGGACGCTATCGCTTACACGTTGAACCCAGAAATCGAAGATTGGTTCCGACGAATTGATGCATTCACGAACTGTATGCCATCGTTGCACATCGCCGTACCGTTCGCCATATGGCTCACCTTTAGGAAGCACGATCATGACGGTCGATGGAACCGATTTCAGAACATGACCTTGGGTTACATTATCCTCACAGCGTTTGCCATCATCTATCTCGGAATCCATTGGTTTGTCGACATCATCGGGGGAATGATTCTCGCAACGTTTGCGGTCAGTCTTATGGAGAAAACCAACGATCCAGTTTGGAAGTTCTTTGACGAACGAACCATCAACAGCCGACTTGCAACGCTTCTGACACGCCCTGCTCACTCAGCATCTCTTCTCTTTGGTCGAATCAAAAACTATGCGAAGACTTGGCTCAAGCCAACCAGTAAGGAAACGGGAACATTCATTGTCATCATCATGATTCTGACAGCTGCTGTCATAACTTGGGATTTGACGCACAACGAACTTCCTGCTGAAGGCGTTCAATCGGCACAGGGGGCTGTTGCATCGGAAGGTTGGTTGGCGACAATGGACAATCAGTCAGGAGAGGCCATCGTCTTGATTCACGATGTGGCAGATCCGTTGTCCAATCCGACAACAGTTGCTCAACCGTTTATGCAATTCGATTCCCCTTATGCCATATTTGAGAACTACTTGGTCATGGCCAATGAGAGCCAGTTACGCGTCATCGATGTTGATGCACCAAGCACAGTTCTCTTGCAGCAGGATGTAACGGGTATCCAATCTCTGCAGATGACATCTCTTCAAGGCAAACCAGTGGTTCTGTACATCGCCAACGATGCCTTGCATGCGGTGAACATTGATGGTCAGGACGTTCAAGTTCCAACGCTACCCAACAGTGAAACCATCCATCTCATGTCCGTTTCTGGAATCGAGATCCTCTTAGTTTCGGAAGAACAACCAGACACATTACGCATCGGAACCATCGGAACTTCAGGTTCTCTCAACATCATCATGAATGCATCCACGACCGAGGATCAGAACTTTGAGTTGGAAGAGTGGGGTCAAACCGTTGATGAGAACAACGCAAGCATTGAACAAGTGTCCTTTGATTCAAACCACATTGCGGTCAGAATGAACGTTTCAGCCCTTGATCGAATGGTCATTTACGACCGTTCAACGGGCGAACAATGGCTCGGATTCGATCCAATCTATCCCGTTGGCAATCTTTCGATGGGCTATGGCTATGTTGTTTGGGAAGCCAAAGATCACTACAATCCACTCAGTTTCACCGATAAATACGGCGACTGGGAAATTCATCAATTGCATCTTGCAACGAATTACTCCGAACAACTGACATCGGACACCATTGATCAGGTGAATCCAATCGCTCTCGAAGGTGGTCTTGCTTACATCGAAGTCGAAGACGATGGTGAGGTTACCATCAATGTCCTCACCCGTGGAACTGAACTCGCAACCTACTCGAGTATCGTTCTGCAGTGGTCCGTTCTCCTTCTGATTGCTTTAACCTTCATCTACATCATGCAGCGTCAAGATGAAGTCCGCTCAAAGGACATCATCCATGATAACGTACTCGAGTCCGAATAAGGTCGAAGCGCTCGAGAACGTCGCTCATCGAAACCGGATCGCCACCGGACGTTGTTGGAGCAGGACCAAGGTCGTCTTCACATTGAGCGTATCCTTCGAGCACAGCTTCCATCGCTCCTTCTCGATGCGGGTGTGATGCACCGAGAATCTCGAACAAAACGTGCAAATCAATACCATAGAGTTCGGTTTCAAATTCAATCTTTGCAAGACCAAAGTCGATGAGTACAGCCTCTCCTTCAGGAGTCATCATGATATTGTTGGTTGAAAGGTCACCGTGGACAATGGCTTGACGGTGAAGCATTCGGATGCTTCGTCCAGCTGCACGCAAGTGGTCGTTAACGGTTGCATCACCGATGGAAGCATCGTTCAAAAGCTCGATGAGGGGCTGACCAGGAACGTTGCTCATAACCAATTGTTGTTCAACAACATCGCAATCGTACAAGACGGGTATATTCAGGCCGCTCTTGTGGAGGCGTACCATCAATCGTGCTTCTGCAATCATTCGTCGACGACCCAATCGGTCGTCCAAATCTGGGTGACGCCATGAGCGAAGGCGACGTTGTTTGCGGACTGCAGGCAGGCCCATCCATGAGCCGCGCCACACTTCCGCCTCTGCACCAAGGTACAGCCGCTCATCAGCAGTGAATGCCATTGTTTCAACGGAATTGCCTTCGTTTGATAAGGTCAGCGATGCCAATGGGTTGAAATTAGTGGGCGGGTTGGAAGTAACGATACGCATGTCTGTTTCACTGGCTATGTGCGCAGTCGACTTCTCATCGACATCGATGTCGCCTGAAGATATGGCGATTGCAGAGCGAATCGCTGAGTTGAAGCAACAACTCGGTGATGACTTGTTGATTCTTGGCCACCACTATCAACGCGATAGCATAGTCATGCATGCAGACTTCCTTGGCGACTCGTTCATGCTCAGTCAGAAAGCTGCCGAATCCGATGCCAAGTACATCGTGTTCTGTGGTGTCCATTTCATGGCCGAATCGGCAGACATTCTCACCTCGGACGAACAAATTGTCATGCTTCCAAATTTGCGAGCAGGTTGTTCGATGGCCGATATGGCAACACTTGTCGATGTGGAGGTAGCATGGTCCGAGATGCTTGCCTCAACCGACCTTCAAGATCCAATCGAAAAAGAAGACCCTGCCTCGATTGCAAAAGAAGGAGAATCGTATCTCGTTCCAGTTACCTACATGAACAGCAGCGCCGATCTCAAAGACTTCGTCGGTCGCCATGGTGGTATTGTTTGCACATCATCCAATGCTGAGGGTGTCCTGCAGTGGGCCTTTGAACGAGCAGGACCAAACGGTGCGGTTCTATTCTTCCCAGACCAACACCTTGGTCGAAACACCGGTTTGCGAATGGGAGTCACCGAGGATCAAATGCCGACTTGGACGCCGAACGTAGGTGCCAGTTCAGACCTTTCCAATGCTCGCATCATTCTGTGGCACGGATTTTGCTCGGTTCACAAGCGATTCAAACCGAGTCAAATCGCAGATTTCCGTCAACGTCATCCAGAGGGGGTCGTTGTCGTTCATCCTGAGTGTCCCAAAGAAACGGTTGACGTTGCCGACGCCAATGGTTCAACGCAGTACATCATCAATTACGTCAACAATCTTCCACAAGGATCGACAGTAGCGATAGGAACGGAGATCAACATGGTTGCACGTCTTGCAGACGACCATCCTGACAAGCACATCGAATGCCTTGACCCTGAAATCTGTCCATGTTCGACCATGTACATGATTCACCCTGCTTATCTGATGGACCTTCTCGAGAAACTCGTAGATGGTCAGGTTCACAATCAAATCTCAGTTTCGAACGAGGTGCAGGAAGGATCACTGCTCGCACTCGAGCGAATGCTGAGCATCCGGGCCTGATCATTCAGCTAGTCGTCGTAATTCTTCGACACTTCGGACTTCTGCAAGATAGATTTGTTCGATAGCATCGTAGAGGTCGGCATCGCCTGCTTCCTCAATCAAGGTCATCAATTCCCCATACACTTCTGCCGCTTTTGTCTCTGTTTTCAACGATTCAGCAAGCATATCGAGATAGGATGAAACATGTTCGATTGGTGTTTCATTACGCTCGGTCACGGCGACACCACCAAGTTTGACGATGGCAGAACGAACAATGTTGGAATGGACCATTGATTCGTTGGCCTCTGCTGTAAAGTGTGGCTCGAGCTGAAGGCGATGAATTCCACGAATGTATGCAGCATAGTGCGCGTACATGTTGATGGCACGCAATTCCCATCCAAGGGCTTCGTTCAGTTTGGCAATCAAGTGGTCTGCGCTCATGGTTATCCCTTCGTCGGCCTTCCACTTAAAGGTCAGGTTGAGGCTAGAAGTGTTCCAGAAAGTTTCCAACCAACAAAGGCAAGAAGCGGGCATAGAAGGATGGTTGAACCAACATAGCCAGCTGCTAGACC
>JAAZUV010000155.1 GCA_018623995.1 Methanobacteriota archaeon | reverse complement strand
GGTCATCGTGGTCGCATCATCGATTGCAAGCATCAGGGCTCGCTCTCCTCGGATTGAAAGGCCGAACCAATGGAACACTGTTTGGGGAGGACATCTTGGTGTTCGAACACCCTGACCGCCAACATCTCGGGCAACATCGTTTCACACATGGCGATATTGTTGTCATCAGCCGCTCAAAGCCAATCGGTGAGAAAACCATCGAAGGGATCGTCCTCGAACGTGGACCAACGCGTCTAAGGGTGGTTGTTTCGCAACGACCGAAAGATCTCAGAAAAGGAACATGGAGACTTGATCGTGGTGCGAATCGAGTTGCGCATGACCGAATGCAAGAAGCACTCGAAATGTTTCACTCGGTTGAAGGTGACCGAGGTACCATTCTGCGTGATGTCATCCTTGGACAGGTTCACGATCCAGAAGACAATGCTTCCATGCCTCCAAAGATATCTGGCAAATTCAATCGCTTAGAGCGCATTGATGTTGCTCTAAATCCGTCCCAAACCGAAGCGATGGATGCAGCCATGAAGCGTCGCGTAACCATTGTCCAAGGCCCACCAGGTACAGGGAAAACCCACACGGCTGTTGCAACCCTCGCTCAACTTGCAATGGAGGGTCGAGGGCCGATTCTGGCAACAGCAGAATCCAACGTTGCAGTGGACAATCTGCTCGAGGGCTTGTTGGATTTGGGAGTTCGTGCTGTTCGAATCGGTCGGCCTGTCAAAGTTCGTGAAACACTACGTATGGCGACGCTTGATGCCCAAATCGAAGATCATCCCAAACAAGACGAGCTTGCCATTATTCGAGATGAAATGGACGAGGTGCATCGAGCCTTACCCAAGTTGAAAGGTCGTGAAAAAGGACTTGCGCACCGAGATATTCAACACAACAAGAAAGAAATGCGACGCATTGAGAAAGAGATGATTGCATCCGTATTGGATAATGCACAGGTCATTTGTTCAACCAACATTGGTTCAGGACATCGCCTTCTCGAAGGCCGTCGTTTCCCCATCGTCTTGATGGATGAGGCAACGCAAGCGGTTGAACCGAGTGCATTGATTCCCATCTCCAAAGGATGCCGCCAACTGATTTTGGTCGGTGATCACAAGCAACTCCCGCCAACGGTCATCTCGAAAAAAGCAGAGCAAGGCGGATTGGGGCGTTCCTTGTTTGAACGGCTGATCGATGTTGGCATTCAGACACACTTGCTCGACGTTCAGTACCGAATGCACCCCGTATTGCGGGAGTTTCCGAGTGCTCGATTCTACGATGACCGTCTCAACGACGGTTGTTCTGCGATGGAGCGACCTGCTCCTGCAGGCATTCTATGGCCCGATTGGGACCACCCTTTTGCCTTCATTCCGATCGATGGTGTCGAAGATGAGGAGCAAGAAGGAGGAAGTCGTAGCAATCCAATCGAAGCTGCTCGGATTTACGATTTGGTTCAGGGCTTGTTGGAGCCTGGCGATGTCGTGCCTTCGGATATTGGAATCATCACACCATACAGCGGCCAGGTTCGGGCCCTCTCGGACATTTTTGACAGCAATAAAGAGCGAGAGCAAGGAGGTCGATTCGCAGGTCTCGAAATTAACACGGTGGACGGATATCAGGGTCGAGAAAAGGAGATTATCATCTTTTCAGCCGTACGTTCAAATCCTGACGGTATCGTTGGATTCCTGAGCGATCAACGCCGGCTCAACGTTGCCATCACTCGAGCAAAACGCGGACTTGTCGTCGTAGGAGATCCACAAACTCTGCGGTACGATTCAACATGGCGTTCGTGGCTGGATTGGGCCGAGGAACGTGGTTTGTTTGCGTGGCATTTGGTCAATGGCTAACACGCAGGTTCAACAACGAACAGCCGTTGGAATGGACATGGCGGAAAGCCCAGTCACGGTTTACCAAGGCGGAACACTTGCTCAGCAAGTGCTTTCTTCAGCTCCTGAAGGGATGCTGATTGCACCCGTATGGCGCCGAATCGCAGCGTTTGCAATCGACGTCATCGCAATGTCTCTCCTTCTCCAGGTGATGACTCGATTCACGTTCCTTGAAATTCTTATCAGTTGGAATTATCTCACAGAGGGTGCTCGATATGCTGCAACATTTCTTGTAACCTGGGCACTTTTCTTTGGTTCGTTGTGGTTGTATTGGAAATACACAGGTCGTGCGTATGGTCGATCCCTCGGGCAGCGGGCCTTCCGAATTGCCATTGTACACGACAATGGCACATTGCTTGAATTGCACCATTTCGGACCTCGAGCTTTCCACAAACTGCGTTATCTCATCCCCGTTCTTGGATGGTTCTTCGGATTTCGAGATGTTCTTCGTGCACGCTCAAAAACGGCAGAATACCGCACCTCCATCGATGTGAGCAACCACACAGTCGCAGCCGTAGATTGGTCTCTCCCAAGCGATACGCGCCTGAACTTAAAGTGATGAACCGTCTACGAGGGATAGGTGAGAGGGATGAGTCAAGAACACTCGGCAACAGCTGGCTCGCTTTCGGTTGTTCTACAAACCGTTCGAATGGAAATCGATGATGACGATGAGGACATCGTCGAAGTCTTGCTCAACCTGACCAACGAATCTGCGATTCCGATAGGCGGAATTTCTGCGAGCATCAAAACAAGTCTTGGTGCAACTGTTGAACCAACCGAAGGCGTATCGTCCATCGGTCCTGGGCTTACACGGTCCTTTTCCTTCGCTTTCAAACTCAGCGATGGTGACTGGACCTTCTCCCTCTCTGGCCAAGGCCAGTCGCTTTCACTCGGCCCTTACGAAGCGGACTTCGAGTTCCAACAGGTCAAATCAAGGCAAATTGGGAACGCTGTTGGATCAAGCCTCTTTTCAGGAGCCTTCGATGCAAATCTTGGAGACTTTGGAAACGTCCAGGAGCGAGAACTCATCGATGCAAGCCAAGTACAGATGTCTACGTTCTTTGGCGAAAATGCTGAAGGCGGATCAACGAAAATCAGTGCAGGCACCTTCGGAAACGCCGAGGAGGACGGTCCAAAGACACCGCCATGGGAGCAAAAGAAGGCCGAAGCACCGGTCGCTGCAGACCCTCTGCTCAGTGCCCCAACTCCCGATCCGCTGCTTTCAACGCCAGTGGTGAGCGAGCCTGCTGTTCAGCCTGCTGTTGATTTGTTGACACAAGTTCCACTTACTCCGGTCCATTCTGAGCCTGCTCCATCTCCTCCTTCACCACCAATTGAACAACCTGCACCGGTCCAAGAAGAACCAGTCGTTCAGACAGAAGCGACGCCTCCTTCGCTACCGCCAGGCCCTTCAGGTCCACCAAGCGGCCCACCATCAGGGCCAGCGAGTGGTCCGCCTTCAGGCCCACCTTCCGGTCCGCCTTCAGGCCCACCTTCCGGTCCGCCTTCAGGCCCTCCTTCCGGTCCGCCTTCAGGCCCTCCTTCCGGTCCACCCTCCGGTCCTCCATCGGGTCCACCGAGTGGCCCACCTTCCGGTCCTCCATCGGGCCCCCCAAGTGGTCCACCTTCCGGTCCACCAACTGGACCTTCGGGCCCACCAAAAAAGCCAGAAATCTGAGGTTGTTGCATGAGTGATGGATTTGCAATGGAGCTGTGCGGCAACCAGTCCTCATGGCAAATCGTTCCAGAAGGTGTAACATCCATCGATTTGGAACTCGTCGGTGCGAAAATTATCGAAAGTGGCTTTGAAGCAGGTGTACAATCAAGAATGGTGTGGACGTTTACGGGTGAGGCGGATTTGACGTTGTATCCAAGCGGGAAATTGCTTGTGAAAACAGCGGATAAGGAACTTGCAGAAGCGATTGCAACCAAACATATGTCCATCTGGACCCGTGCGTGATGATATGACAATCATCACCGATGAGCAGGTCGCATACATCAACAACGGTGGCGTCATTGCCTATCCAACGTCAACGCT
>JAAZUV010000154.1 GCA_018623995.1 Methanobacteriota archaeon | reverse complement strand
CCGTCCAAGGACCACTTGCCAGTTTGATGTGATCGTTGAGTGGTGTTGTTCCAGAATCGTGTGGGTTACCCATCCATGTTTGGCCATCATCGTCGCTCCAACAAATCCACGATGTTTCCAATCCAATCATTTGGACACCAAAGACGCGGTCTGTGATTGGGTCGACCCAACCATACGGGTCACTGGTTGTTGGAGAACAAGCGACTGGATCTTGCGACTCTTCCCAAGACTGACCACCGTCACAGGAACGCATGACCTTCTCCATAGCGATGAAGAAAATGCAGCCACTCGACGTAATACCAATGCTGGGTTCTTTTCCAGTTTCTCCGACATCGCTGAATTGGAACGTCATGTTGATTGGCGTCATGTCGAGAGAAGCTCCAGTTTTGTCCGTGACAAAGATTCTCGGATCTTCTTCAACGACTGGAACAGGTTCAGGAATGATTTCTTCCTCTCCAAAACAACCTGAGAGGGAAACGGTAGCCATGAGCAGTGCAAGCAGAACAGCCTTGGTGCGCATGAAAGAACCTGTCATCTACCCCGTAATGACCTTAGTGGATACTAATTTTGGGCAAAATCGTCCAAAGTTGGTGCAGATTGGGGCCTGGCTGTGGATTCGATGGCCTGCTGTTGGTTTGCATCCATGACCCATTTCTGCTCATCAATATCGTTGGAATTTCGTTTCTGGACAAAGAGAAGGATTGAGCCGAGGAGCACGAGCCCAAGCCCAATACGCCAACCTATGTCAAGGAAGGAGTCCATGCCCGCATTCTTTGGGAACAAATCCGTTGCATCTGGCACACCATCGCCATCTGAGTCGTATTTTGCTGAAGCATCAAAGGGGAAGGCATCAGCATTGTCGCCAACACCATCGCCATCGGAATCCAGCCATTCGTAAGCACTGTCTGGGAAGGCATCCTCGTTGTCCCCAACGCCATCGTAATCACGGTCGAAACATTCTGTCGCATCTTGTGGCCAAACATCCGAATTGTCACCACATCCATCTCCATCAGAATCCATCCATTCCGTGGCATCATCAACAAAGGCATCGCTGTTATCGCCTACACCATCACCATCGGAATCAAGCCACTCCGATTCGTTGAGTGGGAAGGCATCGAAATTATCCCCGTAGGAGTCGTTGTCTGAATCTGCCCATTCATCCGGATTCCTCGGAAAAACATCGCCATTGTCGCCATACCCATCTCCATCCTCATCGGACCATTCATCAACATCGTTTGGGAATACATCGACGTCATCTCCGATACCATCGCCATCACGATCGGGGCAACCCAGTGGAATCAACGAGTAGCCAGATACATTCGGACAATCATCGCTGTTATCGCCGACACCATCGCCATCGGAATCGGTCCACTCCTCCTCATCGGCAGGGAAAGCGTCACCATTATCTCCAACTCCATCCTCATCGGTATCGATGCATTCGTTTGCATCGAGAGGGAATTCATCGCTGTTGTCGCCGCATCCATCTCCATCGGAATCGAGCCATTCTGTTGCATCCAAGGGGAAGGCATCAATGCCGTCGTTGTAACCATCACCATCCGTATCCGGATTGCGCTTATCCGAGCCGACCTGGTCTTCTCCAGCATTCGAAAGTCCGTCACCGTCGATGTCCAAGTCTTCCTCATCTGAGCATCCATCTTGGTCAAGGTCGTTCGTATGGATACCGATGGCACCTTTCGGACAATTGTCCTCATAATCCGCAACCATGTCGTTGTCATCGTCCCAATCTTCAGAGTCCGAACAACCATCCGCATCGTAATCGATTAAATTTGGACTGTACGGGCACGGGTCGAGTGCATCGTTTTTACCATCACCATCAGTATCACGTTGAGCTGCTGAACAACCATTTGCATCCACTTCAGCATTGACATCTGTGCCAGGGCATGTGTCATCTGCATTGAGCACGCCATCAGCATCATCGTCTCTCTGATACCATGAGCATCCTGTTTGGTTCACCGTGCTTCCGTCCTCTGTCCATTCGCATGTGTCGATTGCATCAACAATTCCATCACCATCTGTATCGGCTTGACCAACGACCTCGGTGGCAAATCGGCCAATGTATTGGTGCATGGTCTTGGTCGGATGTGCTTTGTCAAAGAAGATGTATTCATCCACATTTGATGCAATTGGGTCTCCATTGTTGCAAATGGGAAGAGGAAGCAAACCGGGATTTCCTGAACAAGCTGCTGATTGTGTGTTGGTCAGACCCAGTGCGGCCTTGTTGTCGATGATGTCATTGAAGATTGAATAGGCGTCGACTTCGTGAACTGTAATGCCTAATTCGAGGCGAAGACTACCTATCAATGTCGCAAGTTTGTTGTTGTAAGCGACCACTTCCGATGCAGTGTTCTGTTGTTGTGTTTGACTACGTCCAAGGATTTCGGGAGTCTTTTCGAGCGGAGGTAGATTTGGAATCACGAACGTCGTAGCACCTGCCGCTTCGAGTTGGCGAATGTGGCTCTCCATGTTGGTGACAATGGTATCAGCATTTGCAGTCCCGTAGAGGAAATCATTCCCGCCCGCCCATAGCGATACGACGTCGTTTGATGCAAAATTCGATTGCACATTTGCGAGGTAACTCGTGATTTGTGAACCAACATTCGGAATCAAAAGATAAGCGAAACCTGCTCCTGTTTGAGCCCCGCCAAAGGCACGATTGTCTCCAGCAGAGGTTCCGAAACCATGTGTCGTTGAAACGCCGTACGACTGTGACAGATGTTCGACCCAGACCATTCCATTTGAGAACCTCCCTTGCCAGTAAGGAGGTACATCTGGCACGTTGAGAATTGAGTCCTTAGCGTTGCCCATATCGCTTAGTGAATCACCAAAAACAACCAAGTTGCCAATAGGAGCAATCAATTGATTTTGAAACACAGTAAACGATTGTTGCACTTGAACCAACAACGCCCCTGAAGCATCGTAGAGATCGGCATCGAATGTGTAAAAGTGGTTTCCGTTGTAGAACTGCTTCAATTCAATGACATTCGACGTCACTGTACCCGTAGCTTTGAACACAATCGAGCCTGAATCAACCACCGTTCCATCAACATCTTCGAGATTCCATCCGATGGTGTAATTCGTGTTGAATTGCGCATTTTTGAGTTGGACATCGATGAGCACGGTCTCATTTGAAAGCCAATCGTAGCGAGGAATTTCAGCGTCAAATTCAATGGCCCGAGCGTCAGCATGAACAGGAACCGAAACAAACAGGCTCGAAATCATCAGCATTGCTAACAACACATGAGAGCGCATAATCGACAACCAACGATTAATGTTACATTCCCACACATAAAACAACATCGATGGGTTTGCTTGAAGGCAATGGGTTCGGAACATTTATTCAACGCTCGACACGACGACAGGATATGTCAAACGATGATTCATGGACCGTTGAGGAAGCAATATCCAACCTGAAAAATGCAATGAACGAAAGCAAGCAAACAGCAGCGGACGTCTTTTCTTCCATTGATGCGAACGATGACGGCGAAATCAATGGCCCTGAATTGTACAAGGGGCTTCTCGAGCACCTTGGGAACGCATTGTCGCCTGGTCAAGTTTCGATGATCATCAAGGCCTTGGATGCCAACGACGACAATAGAATCGACCTCTCTGAACTTACGGCTGCTCTCGAAGAAGAGGAATAATCCACAAAAGTAACGCCCATGTTACTGCATCTTCTATAACGCAACGTTCAATGTGGACATATGGCAGGAACGCACGGCGATGGGCACTTCTACACTGGTTTCCCATTCATTTTCTTTGGACTTCTCATCCTTGCAGGAATCCTTGCAATTGTTTTCCACAAGCGTTGGAAAGGTTTACCAAAGATTGGTGAGAAGTTCTACGATCCAATTGTTTTGTTTCTCGGATTGTGGTGTTTAGCCGGCCTGCTCATCGATGCATT
>JAAZUV010000153.1 GCA_018623995.1 Methanobacteriota archaeon | reverse complement strand
GGATTCAAGGTCGACGACGAATTCTTCCCCATCGCCTTCAACAGCAAAATCGAGGTTCAGGTTTGCATAGTTGCTGATGGTCATGTCGATGTCCATGTCTGCGCCAACGAGTTCATAATTAGCGTTGAGATACTCTGTGTAGAGTATGTCCACTGTCAAGACGTTTTCAGCTGATGCAATAACATCGATATCGAATCCAGTTGGCTCGTTCCCGAATGTGGTTTCAGACCAATCGGTCATAAAAACAGCATCGGAGATGAGGCCATGACGGAGAACGACATCGCTCGTTCTGCTCCAAACATCGACATCGTTTCCGTCCAAATCTTGGATTGTCTGAGTGGTGATGTCCTCGTACTGGTGGACGTAGACGTTCGATGCTCCGGTCGTGAGTTGAGCAATATCGAGATTGAACCCTGCCTCATCGGCGTCATCCATCAATTCCGTAAACAATTCCTGTATGTCAAGGCCAGTAACATTCTCAAGATCGCTATCGAGACTTGTCCAATCGTATTCTACTCCGTAGTAGTATTCGGAGTCTTCTGTTGGAGTTGCTTGCACCATTCCGATTGGGAGGGCTGACAGTATCATGAGGCTTACAATGAGTGCTTGAGCTGTTTTTTGCATGGGCTGACCATGACTGAGATGTATTTATCTCTATGGCCAACGAAGTTTGACTCTCAAACGGCATCCCAATCCAACTTCTCACCTTCATTGGATTCCTCTTCAGATGCATCGTTTTCGACGTCTCCATCACCAAAGACGCCCCATGAATCGATGATTTTCATTTCTTCAGCGGTTGCTCTACGACGTTGAAGGGTCATAAGGAGGGCAACGAGGATTGCAATGGAAACTGCACCGATAAGGACACCAGTGGACATGAAACCTCCACCTTCTGCCTCGACAACCTTCAGTGGTGTGTAGAGGATATCGACGCTTGCTGAATCGCCTTCACCATCTGTTGCAATGACCTTGAAGCTTGGCTGTCCAACTCCTGAAGGCCGGAATTCAAGCGATCCTGTCCAGATGCCGTCGCCATCATCGTCGCTGAGATTGAACGTCCATGTCTGAATGTTGTGGACGATATCGACGCGAACATAGTCCGTCGTACCATCGGCATCGATCAACTGCACAGACACATCGAGCGTGACCCGCTCATCGGAAACAAACTCGGTTTGAGACAGTTCCAAACTGGTTTGAACCAATTCAGGAAGGCTCGAGCGGACTGTGAAGTTGATGTGTTGTTCTGAAGAAGCACCACGAGCATCCTGAACGTACAACGAAACATGATGCGAACCAGGAGCGAAGACTTGTGTGAAGGTCGATTGTGTGCTCAATACGCTTGTTTGTACGCCCGGTACGTGAAGGCGCCATTCTCTTGTTATGAGGTCATCATCTGCATCAGAAGATGCGCCTTCGAAGACGATGATTGCACCGGGGTCGACCGAATCGAGATTTGTAGGCGAAACAATCACGGCCTCAGGATCGCTCGGAACGATGAGCAATTCAAGAGATTCAACGCGTGATTTCCCAGTTGCATCGACCAGTTCGATTTGCAGGTCTCGAAGGCCAGCATCCAATTGAATTTCATGAACAGTGCTTGTTGAAACGTCGGCTAGGATAGGGATGTACGTTGATGATGCATCATCGAAACTTCGCAAGGTCATTGTAAATTCATCCTCATCGTAATCAACGCTGTTTCGTGCATCGATGACTATCGTGTCGCTTGATGCGAATTGACTACCGTTCACAGGCGAATCCAGAACGAGAATTGGTGCGGATTCGGCAACTGTGAGTGTTCTTGTTGCAGTTACATTCGGATTGATGCCATCGTTGAGCGTGAGTGTAATGTCGTGAACGCCTGCAGAGAGTCGAGTCTCAAATGTTAGCCAATCCTCGTTTTCTGGCGTCAATCGTCCATCAAGGCTGCTCGACCAATCGATTTGCAAGAACTCGGAACCGGCTGCTGGTTCGCTTTCTGCACAATGCCAGGTTCCATCGGTTGGGAACGTGAAACAAGCTGAATCAAAGTCACCACTTCCATTGGCACTGAATGGAATCAAAACGGACGAGTCGAGGTCATCGAATATTGTCAATTCTTCAACCACAGCTCGTGGAGCAGAATTGTCGACTGTAATCAATTGAGAAGCAACCGACATTTGGCCTCCATGGTCCATGCGATCATCGGTGATTCGCAACTCAATCTGGTGTACGCCACGAGACAGATGGCCATGCCAAGAGATGTTCTCAATGCCTTGACCAACCATGAGTGTGCCATCCACATTCGACCACCACTCAAACGAAACTGGATTGTTTTCAGGGTCGGCCGAACTGCTTCCGTTGAAGAAAATCACATCTTCGCTTGCCGTTCCATTGCGCTCAAGCGTGAAAGAAGCAGTCGGCATCTCATTGTACAGTTTCACTTCGACGGTGTAGGTTGCGTTGTTTCCAACCTCGTCCCATGCAAAGACGTTCAAGAAGAAAGACGCTGGTGGGTCGTCGGAATAATGGTCGAACGTGTAGGTCAATACCTCTGGACAGACCCATTGATTGCCCCATCCAGGACCTTGTCGATTGTAACCACCAAATTTGATGAGACATGCGAAGTCATCGCCTTCTGGGTCAAACGTTCCTGTTGTATTGATGGAGACTGTGCCCGTTTGAGGCATGATGAGTTCGTTCCATTGTGTTAAACTAGGGTCAAACGATACGTTGAGTTCTGGTGCGAGATTGGTTAACTCGATGGTTCGTGTTTCCGAAATGCAATGTCCTGCATTATCGCAAACCTCCAGCGTAAGGTCATGAATACCATCGCTGAGCGCAATCCCAGATACACCATCATTCACCGAAAATGGAGCAGTGCTTTGAGCCGATGAGATGACACCATCCAGTGAAGAAGTCCACGTTAGGGTCAACGGATCGTCATCCAAATCCCAGGACTCTTGAGCATCGAACAACACTTGTCCTTGCGAGGGGAACACATCTCCATCCATCGGTGAAGTCCAATTCAAAAATGGAGGTTGGTTGTCCAATTCAAGCACGCAATACATGACTTTGTCTCCATCGAAACTTACCGTTGTCGTGTTGCTCTCGCTGTCGTATCCGCATTCAACGGTGACATCGTTGATGGCTGAAGCCCCCGAATTGGTCCATCGTTGACCGATAAAATCGGTTAACTCGACAACACCGAGGTCGTTCGTAAACTCAGATACAGATGGTTCAAACTGCGTGAAACTCACATTCGCATAAGCATTCGGAATGCCATTGGAACGGTTGTTCACAACCCATACTGTGACATCCCAAGCGACATCGATAACAGCACCCGATGGTATGTTCGCCATTGTCAGGTCCACATTGTTTGGTTGATGCAAATGCAACGCAGATGAAGCATCCAGATCGAGTACGTGGGTACCACTCGTATCAGCTAAATTCGAGAAATTAACATCTGAATTTTCGATCCAGACCCTTCCGGTACAATCCGTTCCAATTGTGTTTCCATAACCGCCAAGGTCGGGATGATTGACGAGTTTGAGACACTCTGTACCAACAAATTCCGTGTTGCTTAACGTTGAAGGGAAATTTCCGTTGTGGTCTGCATCCCAGTAGATTCCATTGTGATTGCCTTGGAGCGTCAGTCCGTCGATGTTTCCAGCGGCTTGTTCGATGTACAAGGCTGGTTGCGTCAATGATTCATGGTCGATGTTGGCGTTCATGAGATTGAACCGCCCGCCTTGGGTTCCCAAGGTCAAGCCACCGTTATCGACAAACATAGCAGGAAGGGTCGTGTCAATGTCTGTGATTGAGAGATTATCGAGCCAGAGATCAACCGAATCGATGACATAGACGCCATGACCTTGAGATGCTTCGACATGGCAATTCATGCATGACACATCACCTGACGCTGTCTCCAAATCGTTTGATTTCTGATAGGATAATCCTGCTTG
>JAAZUV010000032.1 GCA_018623995.1 Methanobacteriota archaeon | reverse complement strand
TGCATACTTTGTCGGTGAGACTGCCATCAATGGATCGTGCCAAATCATCGGCAAAACGGTTGGACCTGTTTCGGACCTGGTTGCAAGTTCGGCGTTGATTGCATCAGCAAGTTCCTTGGCCTTTGGTGCAAGATTGAGTAATTGACCAAGCTCGAGGAGCATATCTGGGACCTCGCTTGGATGCTCAACCGTGCTCACATATACCTCGATTCCAGATTCGATCAAGGCCTCATAGAACTCCTTTGGATTCTCCTCGCGATCCAATATGACGAGATCGGGTTGTGCGTTGCGTATTTTGTTGAGATTGGGTGTTTTCGTACCTCCAACGACTGGGACTCCTTGAACGAACAATTCAGGGTGGATGCACCACGGTGTTCGACCGACAAGTTGGGATTTGTCAAGACCTAATTCTGCAAGCGTCAAGGTTAAGCTTGGAACGAGCGAAATCACCCGCATGCTTCAACCTCAAACTTTCTTGACACGGTAGGATACTTGGGCACCGTCGACATCGAAGGATTCCACATCAGCAGGTGGCTTGTCTTCACTAAAGGCAATGCCAGATGCACGTGTTTCTTTGGCAACCCATGCCTGGTCCTCTTCGAACAGTTCAGGAGCATCCGCCATCCATACTTCTACGTCGATCATCGCTTCAATCTCCAAGTCCATGTCCTTACGTTTCGATTGAATGCGTCGTGTGATGTCACGAGCAAGACCCTTCGAGAGCAGGTGAGGCGTGTCCTGCATGTCGAGAACGAGGCTGACATGCGATGCATCATCGCCTTCACCTGCCGTAATTGTAGCAGCCGCATATCCTTCACGTTCTGTACGCCGAACTTCAACATCGGATTCGAGAATATCAACACCCATAATGGTGCACGAACCGTTTCGAATGTCAGCAAGCAATGCATCTTGGTCAGGGTGATTCTTGATTTGACCGGCGATGGCGTTGACGTCACCCTTCGCTCTCGGAGCGAGCGCTCTGAAGTTGACACCTAGCTCGACTTGTTGGAAACGGTCAAGGTCGGTCTCAACCGAGATGCTCTCGACGTTGAGTTCCTCACACAACAGATCGTGATAGGCCTCAAGGTTTGGACCGGCAACAATCCATCCTTCTGCACAAGGAAGTCGTTGACGACGTTGTGCATCAATACGAATGCGACGGCCTGTTTCGGCGAGTTCACGGACCAAGGCCATTTCATGCTCGAGTTCAGCATCATGTGGCGGGAGTTGTTGTGTTGCAGCGACGAGGTCCTCATTCCATCCATCGGCTGTTGCGCCCTCGGTCGAACCAGGTGTGCCAAGTGGCCATGCGGCAGTATGAACCGTTTCACCAGCCAAGTTTCGATGAATGGTATCAACCATGAAGGGACTTACTGGTGCAATCAATCGGCACAATGTAACGAGAATTTCGTGCAACGTGTGCTGACAAGCAAGTTTGTCGCCTGATTCGGCTTCATCCCACAACCGTCGCCGACTTCGGCGCACATACCAATTCGACAAATCGTTGACGATGAAATCTTCAAGATCTCGGCAGGCCTTGTGGAAGTTCCAGTTTGTGAATCCATCATGGTATGCCTTTGCTGTACTGTGAAGCTTGGACAGAATCCAGCGATCGAGTCGTGAACGACTCTCGTACGATGAGGTGGTCGAAGCGGGATCAAAAGCATCCAAAGCAGCATAATCTGCATGGAATCGGTAGACGTTCCACAAGGTGAGGAACATCTTGGCGTACGTCTCTCGAACGCCATTGGAGTCGAATTTCAATGGATTCCATGGCGCACCAGCGGTGACCATGTACCATCGTGTTGCATCAGCACCTTCTCGATTGAAGTGGTCCCAAGGGTCGACAATGTTGCCACGTGACTTGGACATTTTCTTGCCTTCAGCATCGAGAATCAATCCAAGCGATAAACATCGCTTGTATGCAGGTGAATCGAATACAGTTGTGGATACAGCGAGAAGCGTGTAGAACCATCCTCGTGTTTGATCAACACCTTCACAGATGTAGTCGACTGGGAAGGAAGCATCGAATGTTTTGTTTTCATCGAATGGATGGTGCCATTGAGCGAATGGAGCACAACCTGAATCGAACCAACAATCCATGACGAACGGTTCACGTCGCATTGGCTTTCCATCATCCGAGACAAGTGTGAACGCGTCGACAACTGGTCGGTGCAGATCGACGTCATCAGGACATTCTGGATTCTCAAATCCTGCTGCATTTGCCTTTGCAACTTCATGTTGCAACTCGGCAATCGAACCGACGCATTTCATGTTTCCATCTTCGTCTCGCCACACGGGAAGCGGAGTCCCCCAGTAGCGTTCTCTGGAGATGGCCCAATCCTTGACGTTGCGGAGCCATTCTCCGAATCGACCTTCTCCAACCCAATCAGGCGCCCATTCAACGCCATCGTTGAATTCAAGGAGGCGCTCTTTAACAGCAGTCATTCGAACAAACCATGAATCCATTGCGTAGTACAGAAGGGGGTGATCGGTTCTCCAACAGTGTGGATAATCGTGGAGGTAACTCTTCTCTCGATACAGCAGGCCAGAAGCAATCGAATCGTTCTGGCCAACGAGAATGTCCATGACAGATTCATCGCAGGATTTGACGTATCGACCATCCAGTTCTGGATGGACGCCGTCAACGAAGTTTCCTTCCATGTTGACCGTGTGGTATGCCGGAAGACCGACCTCCATTCCAAGATTGTAGTCGTCTTCACCGTACATGACAGCGGTATGGACCACACCAGTACCATCGGTGGTTGTGACCCAATCTGCAGACAATACGGTCCATGCTGTTGTAGAATCGCCACGTGGAACAGCATCTGGGAACAATGGCTCGTAGGATTTCCCAACCAGCGACGAGCCAGGTATCTCTTCGATGATGTCGACATGGTGACGGAGAACTTCACCCATCAAATCCTTGGCGAGAATCAATTCCTCGCCAACAGATGCACCACCTCGTCCTTGCCAGCCCTCGGGTTCCTCACGAACACGACAGCGTGCATAGGTCACCTCCGGTCCAACAGCAAGACCAACGTTTCCGGGAAGGGTCCAAGGCGTGGTGGTCCAAGCAAGGATGGATGCTGAATCATCAACCAACTTGAATTTCACGTAGACGGAAGGTTCCTCGACTTCTTTGTAGCCAAGGGCCACTTCGTGGCTTGAATAGGATGTCCCAGTTTGAGGACAATATGGCAAAACCTTGTGGCCTCTGTAGAGCAAATCCTTGTCGAACATTTGTTTGAGAGCCCACCAGCACGACTCGACATAATCGTTGTGCAGTGTGACGTATGGGTTGTCGAGATCGACCCAGTATGCCATGCGTTCAGTCATCTCTCTCCAAGCGCTCTCGTACGTCCAGACACTTTCACGGCAAGCATCGTTGAAGGCTTGCATTCCAAATTCTTCGATAGCTTCGTTGCTCATCAAATCGAGTCGCTTCTGAACTTCAATTTCGACAGGAAGTCCGTGCGTATCCCAACCACCTTTTCGCTCGACAAGAAACCCTTCCATGGTCTTCCAACGGCATACGAGATCCTTGTAGGCTCGAGCCACAACGTGGTGAATGCCTGGTTTTCCGTTGGCCGTCGGCGGACCTTCGAGGAAGATGAAGGGTGCTCCAGTTCGGTTTGAATCGATGGACTGCTGGAACGTTTGTTCGTTCTTCCAAGTTTCAAGGAGTGCCGTTTCGAGGGCAACGGCATCGAGTTCACCTGCTGGATTTGGTCGAACCATGGTTTGCGAATTGGCCCCTTGTTTTCAATCTCTCCCCTCAATCAGAGCAGTCGTTAGGACTGACACATTCAAGTCCTTTGAAAATCAGGCAAAGGCATGGCCGCCTCTCCGAAGGGACGTGGAGTTGCTTTGCTCGTACTTTTTTTGTTCGTCATGGGTCCATACACCACCTTTGCTCCACCTGCTCCAGTTGTTCACTTGAATGACGAGCAGGCTGTCGTTTCGGTTGGCGAAAATACGCCTGTTACTGTCGATATTCGTCCCAATCAAGCCAGCTTGACATCGTTTGAACTTGATGTCCCTACCAGCTCAGGTGCCATCACATCGCTTGAAATGAGCATTCAGTCCGAGACGATGGAGAATTCTCAGACGTTACTCTGGGAAGGTGATGCCGCTTGGAACCACGTGGATGCCGTGAAGAACAACACCTTCTCACAATCAGGCATTCTGACCGGTGATGGCTCAGCTCCAGGTTATGATTTCAACAACGGAGCACAAGGTTGGACCTTCTCCAATTCTTACAGTAGCCGCGTGACGACACCATCGTGTGGATACAATGGCTCGAGTGGCGGATCGATTCGAACCTATGCGGGTTCGACCCATGCAACTTCGCCAGCAACCAATCTCGCAGGACGTACCAACATCCCATTCCATGCATGGGTGCACGAGGGCCGTTCAGGTTGTGGTGAGACACCTGATTCAGGTGAAAATCTTCAGTTCAAGTACAAGACAGCGGGTGGTCAATGGACAACGTTCCACACCTTCCAAGGTGGTGGTTCACAAACAAGCAATTTCCAATATTCGACAATCCTACCTGCAGCGGCGCTCCATTCCACATCGCAATTCCGCATCCAGCAAACCTCTGGTAGTGGGACTTGCTGTGATTATTGGTTTGTTGATGACGTCAAAGTGGTCATCCCTCCATTGACATCATGGACAAGTCCATCGTTTGGATACAATTCGTCCAACAGCTTTTCTCTCGCCATGGGGCCTTATGCTCCCATGCACATCAATGCAGACCTGCCGATGGGTTCGAGTCTCACGTGGACTCTCATCGACGCCACGACTGGTGACAACCTTTCCGGATTCGAGAACATCGAAGGCACCCTTGTTCATCTTGATGCGGTTGATTGGGAGACCTACGGTTCACTTCGCCTACGCATGATCTTTGAAGGATTGGATGCAAGTTCCATGCCATCGGTTGAATCCATCACTGCAGGTGGTCTGCTGAAGGACACGTTTTCTACGGACCCGATGAACCGTGGCTGGACGATGAACAACAGCACCTATCTCGCTGGTTCCATCACATCGATTGCCAATGGAACAGTCCATTCACCTTGGTTCACGAGCAATTCTCCGCTCGCTGGGTACCAGATCGCGGCGACAATGCAAGAGTACGACGCATACGTTCGTCACGATGAAGCAGATGCATGGGTTGCCATCACGCTACCGTACTCTGGTCAACTTGAAGCTAACGAGCATGCTTTCCAACTCATGCTCATGCACAATTCAACACAACCTGCTCTCTTCGATGAGGTTCAGGTCACCATGTCGACGGGTGGTCGTGTGCATTCACCTTCGTTGGATTTGAACGGAGACGGTTTGCTTGAATGGGGCGACCCAGACGTTCGAATCGGCTCATGGGGCTTCCAAGATCACTTCTCAACCGGTGAAAAGATCCATCGCGCATCCTTCGGATTCGCAGGCCTTGCCGAGGCTTCGACATGGATTCCTGCATCGAATCTCGAGCATTTTGCAGTTTCAGTGTCCAGCGAAAACGGAAATATGACAGGCCTGTCGTTGCGCATTGCTGGGTCGACCATCCTTTCGAGAACATTGGACAACGCCACCGTTTACCGCCTCGAACTGAATGCGTCAGAACATGCACTGATGCAATCAACGTTGAGCGGCCAGAGTGCATTGTTGAACAACTTGGGCCAAGGTTTCGCTCTTGTAGACATTGAGGCGTATGGAAACGGTGTTGCCACCTTTTCCAATCTTGCAGCACCTTATGCGACCATGGTTTCCATCTCTGCTGACGAGCAGTCACCTCTCGTGATGGCTGCGAATGCCGCTTATCGTACGCCAGGCTCATCGCCATCGATCACGTTCCCATTTACTGGGTTATCCAATGGAAAAATGACCGTTGAAGTCACGGATATGGAGTTCAGTGACGACGTTGCAGCAGGTATGGTTACCGTGGAAAATGCATCGACTCCATTGACACCTTCGCAACGTTGGCTTTCGTTTACGACGCGATTTAGCGTTGATACTGCACGTACCATCTCTTTGATTCGACTTGATGTCCAAGGACAAAACAATCATGCTACGTGGTTGTTGCCAACTGGAGGAGGAACCGCTCTCGGACAAGCAGACAGTGACCTCATCGAATTGCATCCAACCGAAGCGTTCAGCATCTCAGAAACATCGGCAACGATGCGTGAGATAACCGTGAAATTCCGAGTTGAGCAAGGATGGGACGATGAAGACTGGCTTACTGCTTCGATGCGTCTTGTTCTCGATAACAGCGTTATTTCACGACCAGGTCAATACATGTGGAATGGCCCAGGAGGTGGACAAGCGTTTGAGAATGATTTGGTCATCAAATCGGTCGATATTATGGACGATCATGGTATCATTGATTCGTCCACCGAGTACCTTGCAGCTGGTATGGGCCTGAATTTCACGATTGACGTCGGTTACGAAGGCGTTGAGAGCATCGATGCCTTTGCTGACGGTGATGCTGAGGTTCAGTTGTGGCAAGGAAATACCATGGTTGCCAATACCACGAGTCTCGATGTCGACATGTGGAATGTTTCCGATGTGGCCCCATTTTCATTCGGAGATTTGACCTGGACCGTTCGTGTAATTCCACTGAATGGAGGTGATGTTGTCGGTGATTCTGAATACACTCGAACCTTCAAAATCGACCCAACCGCTCCGGCGGTTATCGATTCAACGGTTGCTTGGTACGACCATCGACTCGCATCGACCAGTCAAACCGTTCAATTCCAGATTCTCGACCCAGTGTTGTTGCCATCCGATGTCCACATTATGCTATGGAGAGAATGGGCGGATGACGTCGATTTGAACGGCTGGCCCAGTCCAGATGAATACAAACAACGATCCCTCATTATCCCAACAGATTTGACCCTTTCAACAGGAATCTACACGCTCTTGTTCGATGATTCCATGGGCTCGCAAGGCCAGAAGGTTGCAGGTTATCTGGTTGGTGAAGATGAATCTGGACAAGCACTCGAAGATGCTGGAACAGGCGAGGAAGATGAGCACCTCTTCATGTATCAAATTGGACCGGATGGGCCTCCTACTCTGACCTCAACCGCAATGTCATGGACAGGTGGTGCACAGCCGTGGTTGCACCCTGAGCAGGCTTACACATTGCGTGTTGACATGAGCGAACCCAACGGTGCCTCGGACTTGACAACGGTTGAAATCCAACTTGCTTCGAATATTCTTACCTCTCCTCTGTCTTTTACATGGGATTTCAGAACCGATTCATGCACATCGAACAGCATCCATCTGATCGTCAACGATTGTGCTATGCTTGCCCTTGATGGTTCCACCGCTGGACCATACGAGAAGGACACACGATTGGTTGTTGACCTCGAATTGGCGTGGACCACGCCTGACCTTGGTGATACTTTCCGTGAGCCGAGTGTGAAAATCATCGATCGTGCGGGGCAGGAAGTCATCCAAACATTCCCTGCACTCCGGTGGCGGTTTTCACCTGCACTGACCATTCCCCAAGAATCTGTTTCGTTGGTGTTGACCCAAGGTACTGTTCTCGATGATGGCGCCCGATTGCCACCGAATTCTCCGTTCGAACTGACAGGTGGTTTGGTGTTTGCTGCTACTGAAGAAACACCCGATTTCAATTGCAGTGTCGAGGTCATGTTTGCCGGTCAAACCTACTCGGCAGAGACCTACAATGGAATTTGGAACGTTGAACTTCGTTCGCCACAAGCCTCTGGAACCATTCCATTGACGTGGGCCGTTGGTTGCTTGCCACCTCAAGGTGTCGATGCGACCGAGAAAGAATCCTCGGTGAAGTGGATGGTTGTTGACGGACTTGGCCCTCAACCGATCGAGGTACAAACACCCCGTCCCGGATCGATTCTTTCAGCCGATGAACACGAAGTCACCATTGTCCTCTCCGAAGAAGGTGGAATTGACTTCGAATCACTGCGATTGGCATGGTGGGTCGAGGATACCGAAACAGGTGAATTTATTCGAGAGGGTGACAGTCCATTCCTCCTGGAAGGGACAGAGATTAGTGGATTGAGTCTCATCGGTACAGGAACAATGGATCTGAGCGTCATCACGGACGATATGTTGGTGGATCGCTTTACCGTTTACGTTCTCGTTGAGGGACGAGATCTTGCTGGTAACCTTGTTCTTGGAGAAGCAGGTTCATCCGCAGGAAATGCGGTCACTTCATGGCTCATGGAATGGCGACAGCCGAAGTTTGAACTGGAGACGCCAGCCATGGAATACTCACGCTTGAACCTCCAACAAGGCGATTCGACCGCTGTGCAAATTTTCGTCAAGAACGTCGGAACATTGGACGGAACAACAGATGCTACGATTTCTGTTGTCCGCGCTGATGGTACCTCCGAAGTACTCCGTCAAACCGAACTCGATGTTGCTGAAGGCGGGCTGGGCACCATTCTCATCGATTGGGCTCCTGAACAAGTAGGCCTGCAATGGCTTGAAGTCCAACTCGAAAATGGTGTCAAAGGTAACGGCCCTTCGGTTGATGTTCGGCCGAAGAGCGATCCTTCCTTCAGCGAAGCTGTCTTTGGAGATGTGAATCCAATTCTCGGTTCCATTGGTGCATTGCTCGGCCTATCGATCATTCTCGCTCTTTTGCTTATGGCTCGAAATGCAACCGTTCGACGCGGCTCCAAATCGGAATACGAATGGGACGAATATTCGGATTATCTCGATGAGGATGAAGAAGAGTACATTGACGACGATGCTGACCTCAACTTGAGTGAACCGATTCAAGAATCAGAACCGGTTGCTGCAACAACGCAAACCGCTTCTGCCGATGGTTGGACCCAAGGCTCGGATGGCGTTTGGTGGTGGCAGAATCAAGAAGATGGAAGTTGGTGGTACAAGGATGCCAACGGAGAGATTTTGCAATACAAATGATGCATCATTTCTATGAAACACGAGTACGTGGGATGGTCATGAGCGAGCAGGGTGGTAGCATCATTGCTCTTCTTCAAATGAATCCAACGATTGGTGATTTGACTGGAAATGCTCAGCGATTGGAGCACTTTATTCAGACTGCAACAGCCCATGGCGCCGTAACTTGCGTAAGCACAGAACTGGCCATTTGTGGCTACCCTCCACGTGATTTGTTGATGCAATCGAGTTTTGTTGAACTCGCTCAACAAGCAGCTCTCTCGCTTAACGTCGACATTCCATCGCTCATCGGAACACCAACGATACCTGAATCTGAGCGAGCTAAACCTGGAAATGGTGTTGCCTTAATCGGTAATGAAGCACCAGTGAAGATCGTTGCTCGGAAACAGTTGCTGCCAACGTACGATGTCTTCGATGAGGCTCGATACTTCGATTCGGATGATAGGCCTGGAATTGCACGGACACTTTCAGGACCACTCGAACTCGGTGTCACAGTCTGTGAGGATGCGTGGCAGGTTGCTGGAGAAACACCTTCTGAATACGATGCAGACCCAATTGAGCAACTCGCTGAATGGGGACGTCAAGGTGTCAACCTCGATGCAACGGTCAATCTCTCTGCATCTCCTTACCATTCCAACAAAATCCAAACACGACTCCACGTCGCTCGAACCGCTGCCAAAACACTTGGGCATCCGTTCCTGTTGTGCAATCAAATCGGTGGGAACGACGACCTACTCTTCGATGGGCGTTCCCTTGCTGCCTGGCCAACCGGAGATGTGGTTGTTGCACCTTCATGGAAAGAAGGAATCCTCCTTGTTGACATCAACAATTCTGAAGCAACCTCGTGGATATCGATGGATTCCTCAGAAGGTGAAATCACACATTATGCACCACATGAAACGGGTGAAGAACAGGAAGGCGTCCTCGATGAACTCGCCGATGCAGTTGTTCTCGGATTGCGTGATTACTGTCAAAAATCAGGAATACAACGTATCGTCCTTGGACTAAGTGGAGGTATTGACTCTGCCGTTGCGGCTTGTGTTGCAGCTGAAGCTGTTGGTCCAGAGAACGTGCTTGGAATCTCCATGCCATCTCGATTCTCATCACAGCATTCCATCGACGATGCAAAATACACTGCTGAAGCTCTAGGAATGGAATATGCAACCATTTCCATTGATGACCATCATTCAGGACTTGAGAAACAACTTGCAGAGATGCTTGATCAAGGTGCAAACGTCGCTCAAGAGAACATCCAAGCCCGTCTTCGCGGCATTCTCGTGATGGCTCACGCCAATGCACAAGGTCGAATGGCTATCGCAACTGGAAACAAATCCGAACTTGCTCAAGGCTACTGCACATTGTACGGTGACATGGCTGGCGGTTACACACCATTGGGTGATGTCTACAAAATGGACGTCTACGGTCTTGCAGAGGTCTTCAATCAACGGGCTCAATCAGATGGAAAGAATCCGCCTGTGAATGAGTCCACCATGACAAAACCGCCATCAGCAGAACTTGCTCCTGACCAGCGCGATGATGACACACTCCCTCCCTACGAGACGCTCGATGGTATCCTTAAACTCCACATCGAGCAAGGTCTTGGTGCTGAAGACATCGCCGAACATGGTTACGATCATTCGACCGTTGTAACAGTACTTCAACGGCTTGAAGCCAACGAACACAAGCGCTGGCAGATGGCTCCCGCTCCTAGGGTCTCTTCACGTGCTTTCGGACAGGGATGGCGCCATCCTCTTGCAAGCAAACACGATTGGCGTCGCTAAACGATGAGCATAAGAGGAAGCATCCGGACGAATTACCATGACAGAGCAACACCTCAACATCGCAGGGTACAAGTTTGTTGTACTCGACGACCGAGACGCTCTGCGCCAACCGTTCAAACAGAAGTGCGATGAACTCGGATTGAAAGGCACCATTCTGCTTAGCCATGAGGGCATCAACATCTTTGTCGCAGGTCCGGAACCGAACATCGATCAATTTCGATTGTTTCTAAGTGAGGATGAACGATTTTCAGACATCGATTTCAAAGTATCCTATTCAGAACACCAACCGTTCAATCGCATGAATGTACGTCTCAAGAACGAAATCATCTCGGTTGGTTTGCCGAACTTCGATCGAATCGAACCTGGTGATGGACGTATTCTCCCTGCCCAATTGCATGAAAAGCTCCTCAAAGGCGAGGACGTTGTACTGCTTGACACTCGAAACACCTACGAAACACGTCTCGGAACCTTCCAAAATGCCATTGAACTCGACATTGACACATTTCGAGCGTTTCCTCAAGCGATCGCTGAGATGGATTCATCCTACAAAGACAAAGAAATCGTCATGTTCTGTACTGGAGGCGTCCGCTGCGAAAAAGCCAGCGTCATCATGAAAGATGCAGGTTTTACCAACATCAAGCAGCTTGAAGGGGGTATCCTTGGCTACTTTGAACAAGTTGGAGGCGACTACTGGGACGGTGAGTGCTTCGTCTTTGACAAGCGTGTTGCACTTCTTCCAGATCTTACCGAGACTGGGACCACGGTCTGCTTCGCATGTCGTGAGCCCTTGACACCGAAAGAACAGCTCCATCCAGCCTATGTTCCAGGTGAATCATGCTCGTACTGCATCGACCGAGTTCAATCCCAAACCATCCATTGATCACGGATGGAGGAACGAAGGTATTGATGCATTTCATGACCGTGTTGGCCATCATCAGCAATGAACAACAGATGGTTC
>JAAZUV010000152.1 GCA_018623995.1 Methanobacteriota archaeon | reverse complement strand
CAAGGAAGCCGTCCGGGCACCATCTCGCTTTTCAGAACGTGAACGCAAAGAATTCGAGGCTGCAGAGGAAGCCGATCGAGTTTCCAACGTGGACCAAAGCGAGACGCACCTTCGTGCTGATGTGTTCGAAACCATCCTCGCCGATTGGATTGAGGAACAAGGCGTACGACTCCGCCGTCAGCCTGAACTTGTCAAAGAGCAGTCGATTGAAATCGGTGGTCCAAAATTGACGCCAGATATTCTGTTCCTCGACCATGTTGAAATCAATGGTCAGCCCGTTGCTTGGATCGATGCCAAGCACTTCTATGGCGCCGATGTGGGATTCCAGCGCAAGAAGATGTCAAAGCAAATGATGCGTTACATCAACGAATGGGGAAGTGGAGCCATCGTGTTCAGACACGGTTTCTCAGAGAATCTGTACATGGCTGGTGTGACCATGTTGGATGCCAGTCCGTTGGACCTCTCCGAATTGCAAGATCGTCCTTAGACAACTCGCTTCGGTGCGATTCGTGTTGCGAGTGAATCCAAACCAATGGAACGAAGACGTTCGGAAAGTTGTCGCAAGTCGCTCTCATCGAGAGGCTCGTTGGCTCTCGCAGGAAGGAGGACACATGATGTTCCAAGCATGCACAATCGTGCTCGTACCTTCGCTTGAAGATTCAATTCATTGATGACGGATTGAACCGAGGCAAGCATCGATTGTCTGGAAGGTTCTTCCAACATCTTGGACATGCGACCGAACGTTTGTGCTTCTTTCAACAGTTCATTCCAGATTGATGCATCCCATTGCTTCGTTGCAAGACGATCTACTGCAGCATCACCTGCACGCGTAATGCTTGATTTCCAATCTGGATGGTCGATGTATTCTGACGTATGCTTGGATTCACTGGACTGCCAAACCAAGAGAATATGTGAATCAAGAGAAAAGCTTCGAGCAACGCCTGGTGACGGTGGTGAACCAGGATGCGTTCGAAGTTCAACACCTCCGACATAGAGTCCAAGAACATCGCCAAGGCCTCCAGAATACCGCCTTTCGATGTGATGTGCAGCCCGGAAATATTGTGGAATAGACCCTTTCTCAGTCATATGAAAACAAGCCAAAGCCAGTGCTGAGAGTCCTGCAGCAGACATACCAAACCCTTGACTGAGTGGCAATTCAAGTTCGACGTGAATGGAATAATTGGCGTCCATTGGAAGAAGACGTGCTTGACGTAGTTCGTCAATCAAATCGTCGTAGATTTGCTCACTGAGCGATTCACTCGGTATCTGCGCATTGATTGTAACCTCAGTCGTACCTTTGGATTTGATTTCGGGAATGTCTTGATCCCAACCAGCCATTTCTTGACCTGCTTCGATGACTTCGCTTCGACCCGCTTCTTGAATCGAGACGGAAACACCATGCTCGAGACAAATTCCTGCTCCTCGACTTCCTTGATTTCGAGGAAGAAGCGCATCATCATGGATTGAAAACAGTAAGGTGATGTGTCCACCAACCCGAACTGTTGCCATGGTCAAGCCATCTCACAGTGAATCATCAAGATGGCGGAAGGTCCGATATCCGAATCAAGCAAAGGCTCGTCCGAGGTCGTCACCAAGGTCGGTGAAGCGAGACTTCAACTCCTCGATGGCGCTGTTGAAGACAGCTTCAGGAGCCAATGAACCATCGGTCTCGAAGGAGAAGACGAAACTGCCGTCAACCTTGTTGAGAACAATCGCCTCATCGAAGTCTGCATCTCGGCCAGTACCGTGACCGACTTGGTGGAGGGCCTTCTCGAGGTCGAGAACGGTTGAAACATCGTCGCACTTCTTGTTGCTGAAGAGTTTCGCATCAATGGCTCGACCGTCGCTGGTCTTGAGGTCAAGATCGAAGAGAACGGAGGCCTTCTTTGGCTTCTTGAGTTCTGCTTCATAGCGTGGTTGGAAAGTAACTGCAGATGCAGCAGACCACTTGGCGTGGTCACGACCTCGACCGAGTGTTGCGAACGCAATGAACTCGAGGAACTGTCCTTGTGCGAGGTAGGTGATTGGGATCGATTGCATTTCTTCACTGATGTCGAAAGCAGGGTCGGAAACGTTGGTCAAATCGCCTGCACGAACAACTCGGTACGGCTCATCACTGTCTGAGGATGGACCTTGAACGTTGAGTGTGTACAAGACTTGACAGTTTGGACAACCCTTGTCATCCTCTGCAAGATCCATGCAGTTCTCACATTCGTCTGGGAAGGCCATACCTTCATCGATTGCAGTTGGAATAGGAACCATAGCCAATCGGTGAGCAATGACTTCGTCTGGGAGTGCGTTGACAGATTCAAAGATTTCACCACGGTTGTTGTCTTGGTTGACACCGAGTGTGAACATGACCTTGCTGATCGCCATCTTTGGTACATCAGCCATGATTGCACGTCGAAGTGCGTTCACCTGAGATGCATCAGCATCTTCGATGAGAATCTTCATTTTGTTTCCTTTAGGATACCCGTCAACAACGCTTGCCTTCATCTTCATTCCTCCAAATCAGACACGTCGTCCACGTCGTCCACCCTTTTTCTTGGTGCCGTCGTGAGCGATTGGTGTAACATCCTCGATACGAGTGATGGTCATACCTGCACGTGTCAGTGCTCGAATAGCTGCTTGTGCACCAGGCCCAGTGTTGTTGGACTTGTTACCGCCAGGTGCACGGTACTTAACGATGAGTTGTGTGAATTCCTTGTCCTTGAGCATGTCAGCGAGACGCTCAGCAGCACGAGTTGCAGCGAATTGGCCACCACTGTCCTTGGACGACTTGACAACTTGTCCACCGGAGCATGTTCCAATGGTTTCAGCACCGGTCAAATCGGTTGCTGTCATGAGGATGTTGTTGTAGGAAGAGAAGATGTTGACGATGGCTCGACGTGTCATCAGGCCTCACCTCCATCTTCTGCGCTTGGTGCTGCAGCAGCAGCTTCAGCGACTTCATCAGCGAATGGCTTGGTTGCTTCTGGATCGACTTCTTCCTCATCGACAGCATACTCAGCCATTTCACGGCGTCCGTCAATGGCCTTGCGGATGTCATGGTCTGGGTTGTTGAGTTCGCTCGATGGGTGGTATTGGATGATTTCTTCTTCGTCACGAGTGACTGGGTAAGAAGGGATCGTGACCTTTTGGTCGCCAATGCAAATGTGACCGTGAGTCACGAGTTGTCGTGCTTGCTTGAGCGAGCAAGCAAGACCCTTGTAGTAGACTTGTGCTTGGAGACGTCGGTTGAGGATGTCCTCTGCATTGAGCGAGAGAATGTCGTCAAGGGATGCTTCCTTGGTGATGAGACCCTTGTGGTGGAGGGAACGGAGAAGGTCGTCCTTCTCACGCATTCCGTGACCTTCGGTGGTGTCGATCATACCGATCAAGCGCATGGCTTGACGTCGATGGCGACGGAGTTGAGACTTGGCCTTCCAAATCTCACGCATGTTCTTCAAGCCGTGATTGGCTTGGATAAGGTGCTCTTCTTCGATTCGTGCCTTCTTCCAAGGATGTGGAGGCGTGTCGAACTTTGGTCTGGAAAACTTTGGCTCACCCATACTTCATCACCCTCATGCTTTCTTTCGGCTTACACCGAGTGTAAGGCCACCACGGCCGTTGCTTCGTCCGCGCTGACCACGGACCTTGTTGCCACTTGCGTGGCGAACACCACGGTAGCACTTCATGGTTCGAAGACGGTTGATGTCTTCTTCGAGTGTGAGTTTGACCTCTTGTCCGGTCAAGTGGATGTCGTTGCCGGTTTCGATATCGGCTGCACGGTTGACCATCCAGTATGGAACGTTGTTGACGTAATCTTCGATTGCAAGTCGGAGTGTTTCTTGTTGCTCAGGACTGAGGTGGCCAGCCATTCGAGCAGGATCGAAACCAGTTGCTTTGCAGATTTGAATGGCACTACGTACGCCGATTCCCTTGACCGAGGTCAATGCAGATGAGAGCGGTTTGAGACCGTCCATATCCGTATCAGCCATTCGGAGAATGTATGAAAAAT
>JAAZUV010000151.1 GCA_018623995.1 Methanobacteriota archaeon | reverse complement strand
CTAGCGTTACAAAATGTTTGGAAAAGTTATCCAGGTGCTCGTGCCGGGATTCGAACCCGGGTCAGCGGGATGAAAACCCGCGATGATGGACCTGGCTACACCACACGAGCCAATGACTTGCCGTGTCACCTCTTGTTCATAACCGTTGGCCAACCAACGATTCGCAAATGAGCCTACAGGTCATTGCAAAACGCGTTGAACAAGATCGTCCATGGTCTCTTGAGAGAACGGTTTCGATTTGTTGAGCGTCATGGACCGGCCGATGACGTTGCTTCCAAGGAAAGAGAATTGGTGGCGCATAGCCATCAGACAATGTGCCCCTCCACCACCACTGTGTGTTGCGAGCAAAACGGTTCGATTGTTGAACAGTTTTCGAAAATCATCCGACTCGACGGAGAGCCATGCAATCGTGTTGTTGAGTGCAGGGGGCATAACACCGTTGTACTCAGGGGCACATACAACCAAAGAGGTTGAGTTCAGAATAAGAGATGACAGTTCAGATGTGTCAGGTGATTTGTCATGGTCGCCATCCAATTCTGGCGTGTACACGGGCCAATGAAGCGTCGTCAAGTCGACGATTTTCGCAGTCATACCTTGTTTCTCAAAGGATTCAGAAAATCGGTGAGCGAGGGCGAGGTTCTTACCTGATGATGCTGCAAGAACCAAGACATAGGAATCCATGGCAGAACGCATGCAATATTCTATTTCAACAGTTGGTTTCATCTGAGTTACCATGCCTTGAAATACGTCAGCCACTGGTTTCAGACTATGTTCACAGAACTCCTTGACCAACACAAAGGAAACTTCCTTGTATTTACAGGCCGATTTTGCGGTTATTGCACAGCCGCAAAACGATTGCTGACGCAAAAGGAACAACCTTTTGTTGAAGTCTCATTTGATGAGCAGCCTCGCAATCTGCGTGACGAAGTCGTTGAGGCAACGATGCATCGAACCGTTCCAGTCATCTTCGACCTTCGTGGAGAAGATCGGATTTTCATTGGCGGGTTCGATGAACTCAGCAAATATCCAATCAATTGACGAAGTCATCCAGCCAATCCTTGAGCACATCATGATGCTCCGTTGGAATCATGTGACCTTTCTGATGTTCAACGAGTTCAACGCTCCAACCAGCAGCTTCGAACAGATGAGCAACAGCCCAACCATCTTCAATTGGGACACGTACATCGCGTACGCCATGCATCCAGAACATCCTTTTCTTGTCGATTTCTTCAAGACGGAGCCTCAATTCCATCGGTCGAACCAACCGTGTTCCCAAGGCAACAATACCAACGATTCGATCGGCAAGAGGGAGTTGGAGCATCTCTTGAGCCATCGCCCCACCTTGGGAGAAACCACCCACGACGAGTGGGCCCATGGGCGCTTCTTCAGCGATGAGTTTCTCGAGTTGCGAAAGCGATGAATCAACATCCATCAATTCACGCCGAGAGAGTTGCAATCGACGAGTTACATCAGGGTCTTCATCCTCATATCGCCACCAGGTTTTGCCACGACGAGGGTGATCAAAACGCGCATCAGGCACGAGCAACGTCCATCCTTCAGGAAGGATTTTTTCAGCAAACGGTCGCATCATTTCTGCCGTCCCGGTCATCCCATGCATCATGATGAGCGTGGGCATCGATGTCACCTCACAGCGTCCACTGGAACACGAGTGCTCCAGCAACTTTGAGATGAATGAACGAAGATGGCCCACGAACGGTCACAGTCAATGAATAATCACCAGAGTTCGACGGGATGGTTCCAATCGCTCCTTTTTCAGTCGCTCCAGAGCCCCATGCGCGAGTGAGTGGAGAGGCACCAGCGTGGTCTTTCATTGTCAAAGAACCGGACCCTCCAGCACCCGAAGCAATCTCAACATCGAGATACCATACCAGTGTGTCCCAATCGCCTTCTGAAGGATGGCCTGAGTCAAAGAAGGAGTCGTAGATTTCCTGATCGTTTTCCTCGTACAATCGATCGATGAGGTCCCGGGCACGATAGAAGAAAACATCACCTTCGTAGTTGGAACGTGCGATGTTCAAATCCATTCGAAGCTGGATGGTACCATCACCGTCTCTCCAAACAAGGCGTTCAAGGAATCCTTTGCTGCCACTGAAGGTATAGGACAACTCATGACCTTCCGACGATTCTGCTTCGACGCGAGCATTACCGTTGTTCAACGAATCAGTCGTAGCATCCCATTGCTGTCCTAGGAGCGTGAATGACCATGTGTCACCAACAGTCCAAGGGAACGAGAACACTTGTTGTGGTTCTCCGTTTTCATAGACTGCGAGTGCATCGATGGTCATTCGACCCAAGAACGGATTGTGGTTGATGACAGCATGTCGCTGCGCTTCACGCTCGGAGGAGATACCGAGAACGTATTCTCCAGAACCATTGTCGATCTCAGCAACAACAAGACGTGCACTGTCTTCACCAAATTGAGGCGTAATGAATGTGTAGAGCCAGTTTTGGCCTACATTCCATTCTGGAAGTTGCTTTTCTTCTTCAGTCATGCTGTTGCTTGCTGATGAAGAGGCATCGTTGCTGGTACAACCTGCAAGGCTCATGCAAAGCAACAAGGCAACCAAAAACAGGCTACGATGCAACGCTTGCATGGATTGGCCTATCGACCTCTGTTCAAGAGGCTAACGCTTGAGCGTACGTCTCAGAGGAGTCCGTTATCGGTGAGCTTGCCAGTACCGGCGAGAACAACAGCAACGATGGACATCAACTTGATGAGAATGTTAAGCGATGGTCCAGAGGTGTCCTTGAACGGGTCACCGATGGTGTCACCAATAACAGCAGCATCGTGAGCGTCGTCACCCTTCTTTGCACCAGGGATGTGATCCTGTTCAATCGCTTTCTTGGCATTGTCCCAAGCACCACCAGCGTTGGCCATGAAGAGCGCCATTAGTACACCTGTGACAAGAGAACCTGCGAGCATTCCACCGAGCGCAGCGGTACCGAGTCCGAATCCGATAATGACTGGAGCAACGACTGCAACGACACCAGGCCCGACCATCTCACGAAGAGCAGCCTTGGTTGAAATGTCCACACAGGTTTGGGAATCTGGCTTGACGCCTTCTTTTCCTTCGAGAAGTCCAGGGATCTCCTTGAACTGTCGTCGAATCTCGACAACCATGTCCCCTGCAGCCTTACCGACTGAGGTCATGGTCATTGCAGCGACGACGAACGGCAGTCCACCACCAATGAGAAGACCAATGACAACCATTGGCTCGGTCAAATCGAGATTGACACCGCCAACGGAGGTTGTGTAAGCGGCAAAGAGAGCGAGAGCGGTCAATGCAGCAGATCCAATGGCGAATCCTTTGCCGACTGCAGCGGTCGTGTTACCAATTGAGTCAAGTTCGTCAGTGATGGCACGAACATCGTCACCAAGTCCGCTCATCTCTGCAATCCCACCTGCGTTGTCAGCTACTGGTCCATAAGCATCGACAGTCATCGTAACACCGACAGTGGCAAGCATACCCATAGCAGCCATGGCAATGCAGTAAAGACCGTAGGTTTCTCCACCGAATTCATTGGCGCCGAGGATACCGAGTGCAATGAGGACGACTGGAATGAATGTGGACATCATTCCGACGGAGAGGCCTGCAATAGCGTTGGTTGCGGGACCAGTCTTGGACATTTCACCGATGTGAGGAATGGCACGGGTCTTGATTCCAAACACGGGTTCGATTCCCGTGTAGTATTCTGTAACCAGACCAATCAGGATTCCGACAACACTACCCAAGACGACAGAATGCATGATTCCGTATTCGACAGCAATCAGGCCTTGTTGGATAGCGAGATAACCACCTGCCCAGAAGAGGATGGCTGCAATGAAGGTTGTATTTCGTAGTGCTGCTGCTGGGTCGCTTCCGTTCTTGAGGAACGTCATCGAGAAGACACCAATGATGGAAGCAGCGTATCCGATGAATCCGAGAAGAATCGGCATCAGAACATAGTCAACGCCCATCGGCTCTGTTTTGTCGCTTGCAATGATCAT
>JAAZUV010000150.1 GCA_018623995.1 Methanobacteriota archaeon | reverse complement strand
GAGCAGCCATCGTTGTGACCATCGTCCTACTTCTTTTGCAAGGGAATCTTACGCTTAAGGAAGAGCAAGAAACTGAGGTTCACGTCGTAACTGTTGACAGTACCAATCTTCGATTTACACCTTCAACATTGACAATCAATGAAGGTGATACACTCCGGTTCGTTTGGGGTGGACAAGCACTTCCTCACAACTCTGTTGAAGAGAACGGTGTCTTTGATTCAGGCGATCCTGAGCGTGCAGTTGACTATGGCCATGTTTTCGATTACGACTCTGCTGGAACCTACAGTTTCTTTTGTGAACCTCATGAAGCGGTTGGAATGACAGGTTCAGTAACCGTTCTCGATATTGAGGCTCCTGCTGATAACGACTCTGACAACCAAATCGGTTCATCAACGGGCGAGAGCGAAGCATCAACACCCGATGTTCGCCTTGGTCTTGCCCTCGGATTGTTCGTTCTACTTGCAGCTGCCATGTGGCGAGCACGAATCTACGATTGATCTAAGACTGCATCAACCGGTTTCAATTCGGATGCTTTGGTAATGGTCATGTCACCAGACATGTCTCTCCATGGGTCTTCACCGCGAATGAATTCTCCGAACGTTGTTCGCCCTTTGATCAAGTCTCGAACTGTATGTTCGGCAACAAGGATGCTTGGTAGAAGGAACGAACTGGTCACGAAGGCGAAGATGATGAGCAAGCACATCAGCATGAAGAAGTTCTCCAAACCTGGGAAGGCTGCCAAGAATCCAGCCGATATTCCAGCCACAGTCGTGATGGTTGTCTCGAAAATGGTCTGGCCAGTTTCTTCAATCGAATGCGCAATACCTTTCGAATTCTCACCCTCTTCTTGTATCCTGTGCATCACGTGAATCGCATCATCGACACCAATGCCGAAGACAATGGTTCCAATCATGGCTGTGAAGATGTTGACGTTTACATCGCCACTTTGCATGAGAAGTGGTTGCCAAAGGATGACGACTGCGACAGGAACCATGGTCACGATTCCTAGTCGTATTGAACGGAAGACGATGGCCAAGACAATGGTCAAGATGAGCATGGTGAGGATTGTGGTTCGTGACTGTGTGTCATGAATACCTTCGTTGATGTCCAACGAGACTGGAAGTCCTCCTGTCAACTTGGACGTTCGAGTCTGTTGCAGTTCTGGAGGTTGAGAGAGGATTTCATCGATTTCATCCCGGAGATCGGATGCGATGTTGAGGTTCATGTACGGTTGGTCAACGTAGATGATGGCCTTGGTTTCTTGTTGGTTCAGAAGCATTGAGCGAACTTCGAGCGAGAGCGTATCAAAGGCAACGTTGACCATGTCTCGTCGCAATCCTTCACGACCACTTGGTCCACTTGCTTCCAGAGCAATCCAAAGATTGCATTCGATAGGATCGTTGCTCTCCCAGCATTCATCATGGAGCAAATCCCACAATGAGCCTTCGTAGAGTACGACGTTGTCGGTAAATTGGATGCTGACTGGGACTGCCTTCAGGAACGTAATGATGCTTGTCGTATTGGTGCTTTCAACAGCATCGATACGTTGTTCCAATCGGTCGATGGCATCCATGACCGGTAAGTCTCGAATGTTCGATGTCTCGTTGTCGTTGAATCGATTCGTGGCATCAAAGACAAACATCGAGGTTTGTCCACTGTCGAATTGTTCCGAGTACTTTGCAATCTTATCCAACGATTCGATGCCTTCAGGAGCCTCACTTGAACCAGTAATTGGTTCGTTGAGTTCATCTAGATTGGCGATTCCATAGATCGTGACGCTCGATGAAACCAAGAGAATCACAACAAAGAAGCGAATTGGAACCTTTCCTATGTTCTTCCACATACCTGGATTGGTTCGCTTGTGGAAGCGCAACATCCATGCCAAGGCTGGAACAAGGATGATTGAGAACATCAATGTTGAGAGAATTCCTACAACCAGTGTCAGTCCAACTGAGCGAATCGGTGCAATGTTAACGATGCTTGGAGCGATGAGGACCGAGAATCCAACAATGGTGGTCAAAGCGGACAGGAAGACAGCAACACCTGTCGATCCTGCCATGGTTGTGACACATCGAATGTAGAATTCTTTGTCCCAAAGGTCCGGTTGTTCAAGAAGTTCCTTTCCTTGGCGTTGTCGTGTCGTATTTTCCTCGATCATGCGCTCGATTTCTTTTCGCCGCACTTCTTCGATACGATTGACCATGTGCAGAGCATAATCCACACCTAATCCTATCAGAATTGGGAAGGTTGCAACAATCATCGGTGTCAGCGTCCATTTGAGCACCACCGATGCTCCAAAGGTGACGCCAAGGGCCAAAAGAATGGGTGTTCCTGTGATGATGACGACCTTTGCTGAGCGGTGGAGGAACGAGATGATGAGGATGGTGAAGAGAATGGAATACGGCATCATTTCAACAAGGTCGTCGTAAATGGCATCGGATACATCCTCCAATGTTTTTGTTAATCCTGTGACCGTCATGTTGGTCGACTGTGATTCCATAGGGCGATTGTCGATGATGTCATCGAAGTGATCCAACAATTGGTCGAATTCACCCCATTGTTCTGGAACATCGGACCGCATTCCTACGATGATGGCGGTCGTATCCCAGATACCATCGCCATCCATGTCGTTGGTTGGATCTCCATCACCATCGCTGTCAACCGACAGGTCGTTGTCGTTCGTATCCTTGATGAGAGCTTCAAATGCGCCGCTCGAGTTCTGAATGATTTGGTCGATCGTTTGCTGATCTGGAATTGCATAGCGACCTCCTCCTGGAAGATTCTCACAATCAAGGGCGATAGGGAGACGCGTATTGACGCCATGAACGCACATCGATTCATTGAACCGACCGTCAGCAGAATTGATCTCCTTCATGATTTGAGCGGGTGAAATAATCCAGAGAACGCCATCGATTGCTCCGTAATCTTCCTTGTTGTGATCCATTCCACGTCCCGTAAATGAGCCTCCAATGTTGTCATCATCACCTTCAACCCAACTTATTTCTCGCAGGATTTTCTCATCCGTAATGTTGTCACCTAAACCTCCGCCAAGTCGTGCATTATCGGTTTGAATGTAAATTACGGCAATATCCGTTGACCATTCTTCTCTTACTTCTAGGAGCAAATCGGTTGACTCAGCACCATCAGGGAGGAAGATTTCAACATCGTCTTCAATCTGTGACTGGAAATCGAGGCCGCGTTGGCCAAGGAATGCTGCAATCACAATAAGCAACAAAACAAAGATTGCGGGTGATGCAAGTACGGTTCTGTACAACTGTTCCGTACGCTTTCGGGCGTACGAATTGAACTCGCCTTGCCACTCTTCCATTTTTTCGCGAGCGGGTTGCGTTGTTGTGCGGAAACTCTCGAGAATCGCAGAGAGTTGTCCTGCCATGGTTGAACCAACCGTGTTCAATTGATGAACAATGCGACGACTTGGGCTCAATCGAGGCCGAATTCACGGACCAGCAAAATACGCAGGAAACCACGTACTGTTTGGAGGATAAATCCAGTAGCAATCAAGGCCAATCCGAGGACACCAATCCATACGGCAGTCAATCCTTGGCCGAGAACTGTATCGATTTGCGTTGTGAATCCCTGAGCCGTATTCATGCCCATTGCTGCTCCGGTTGCAAGGAGACCAAGACCAGGGATGCCGAGTGTCAACAATTGTTTCTTTTGTGAGAGCGAAAGAAGTGCCCAAGTGAGTACCGTAAATCCGTGAGAGATGGCTGTGAAGTTCGATCCCTTTGGAACATCGTAGCGGATGATGGTTGGAATTTCTTGAATGGTGAGTTGTTTCTCTTTCGCATCTTCGAGCATTTCGAGTGAGAGCTCCATACCACCCGCATCAAAGCGTAGCCGGTCGATGGCTTTTCGAGAGAATGCTCGGAAGCCAGATTGTGTGTCCTTGATGCCGAGATCACTTGTCAAATTGCTTGCAGCAGTAATGACCTTGATTCCAAGACGACGGTAC
>JAAZUV010000149.1 GCA_018623995.1 Methanobacteriota archaeon | reverse complement strand
TTTGGGGAATGTACAAGCAACATGCCGCATCGTTTTGGACTGCAGAAGAAATCGATCTTGCAGAGGACATGAAAGACTGGGAACAGCTCAACAAAGATGAGCAACATTTCCTCAAGCACGTCCTTGCTTTCTTTGCTGCAAGCGATGGTATTGTCAACGAGAACCTTGTTGTTAACTTCTCCAACGAAGTCTGCTGGGCAGAGGCTCGAGCGTTCTATGGTTTCCAGATTATGATGGAGAACATTCATGCAGAAACATACTCGCTCTTGATCGATACCTACATCAAGGACTCCAACGAAAAGAATCACTTGTTTAAGGCGCTTGAGACAGTGCCTTCTGTTAAGCGCAAGGGAGACTGGGCTCTGCGATGGTTGTCCCGCAAGCGAGGTTCTTTTGCAGAACGATTGGTTGCATTTGCAGCGGTTGAAGGTATTTTCTTCTCAGGTTCGTTCTGTGCAATCTTCTGGCTCAAAAAGCGTGGCCTCATGCCAGGTTTGACTTTCTCCAACGAATTGATTAGCCGTGACGAAGGACTCCATTGCGACTTTGCTTGCTTGTTGCACAGCAAGCTTGAGCGTCCGACACCCGAGAACATCATTCACCGAATTGTTGCTGAAGCAGTCGAGATTGAAATCGAGTTTGTTACCAGCGCACTTCCCGTCAACCTCATTGGTATGAACGAGGATTTGATGAAGCAATACATCCAATTCGTTGCTGACCGACTGTTGATTTCTCTGGGGGCTTCAAAGTTGTACGATGTTGCCAACCCATTCCCATGGATGGAGATGATCTCCATGCAAGGCAAGACCAACTTCTTCGAAAAGCGAGTTGGCGAATACCAGAAGTCTGGTGTCATGGACGGCGCATCCCTCGGAAGTGTCCAACAGCGGTTTTCTATGGACGAAGACTTTTGAACCGACCGCGAACAAAGGGAGATACGCACGCACCGGAACAAGCAGGAGATGAGGCAAAATGACTATGCAAGTTGTAAACAGAAAAGGCGAGAGAGAAGATGTACGGTTCGATGCAATTTTGGACAAACTACGACGTTTGGCTGAAGGACTCGATCCAAACTGGATTGACCCTGCGAATCTCACCAAATTGACCATTGAAGGACTCTACGATGGTGTTACAACTCGAGAACTGGATCAACTCGCTGCAGAAACCGCTGCCTCATTGGTTTCACAGCACCCTGATTACAGCAAACTTGCTGCTCGTATCTGCGTTGATGATTTGCACCGTTCAACCAAGGACGTGTTTACCGATGTCATCACTGACCTTCGAGAATACATTGACCCTGAATCAAAGAAACACGCACCACTGATTTCTGAGGAAGTTTATGACATCATCATGGCCAACGCAGAAGTACTGAACAATCACATCGATTACACTCGTGACTTCAACTACGATTACTTCGGATTCAAGACACTTGAGCGTTCGTACCTCCTCCGTCTCGATGGAGAAGTTGCAGAACGACCACAACACATGCTGATGCGTGTTGCAGTTGGTATCCACCATGGTGACATCGATAAGGCGCTAAGGACGTACGACCTCATGTCAAACGGTTACTTCACCCACGCTACGCCGACACTCTTCAACTCCGGAACACCAATGCCTCAGATGTCATCCTGCTTCCTTTTGACCATGCAAGACGATTCTCTGCACGGTATCTATGACACACTCAAGCAGTGTGCCTTGATCTCAAAGTCTGCAGGTGGAATCGGACTTTCCATCCACCACATTCGTGCCAAGGGATCGTACATCAAGGGAACCAACGGAACATCCAACGGTATCGTCCCTATGCTCCGTGTCTTCAACGATACAGCTCGATACGTCGACCAAGGTGGCGGCAAGCGAAAGGGATCCATCGCTATCTACCTTGAACCATGGCACCCCGATTTGATTGAATTCCTAGACTTGCGAAAGAACCACGGTAAGGAAGAAATGCGTGCTCGTGATTTGTTCTACGCATTGTGGACACCTGACTTGTTCATGGAACGTGTTCAAGACAACGCTGACTGGTCCTTCTTCTGTCCAAACGAGTGTCCTGGATTGCAAGATGCCTACGGTGACGAGTTCAAGGAACTGTATCACTCCTATGAAGCACAAGGTTTGGCTCGCAAGACCGTCCCTGCTCGAGAAGTTTGGGACAAGATCGTTGAAGCACAAATCGAGACAGGTACACCTTACATGCTCTACAAGGATGCTGCGAACCTCAAGTCCAACCAGAAGAACTTGGGAACCATTCGATCATCCAACCTTTGCACAGAAATCATGGAGTACACCTCAGCTGATGAAGTCGCTGTCTGCAACCTCGCATCCATCGCACTTCCGAAGTACGTCGAGAACGGTTCGTTCAATCACGATCTCCTCTTCGATGTCACCTACCATGCAACAGGCAACCTCAACCGGGTTATCGATGTCAACTACTACCCAGTTGAAGAAGCTCGCAACTCCAACATGCGTCACCGTCCAATCGGTCTCGGTGTTCAAGGGCTTGCTGACACCTTCGCCATGCTTGGTATGGCCTTCGACAGCCCTGAAGCACGTGCGCTCAACAAGGAGATTTTCGAAACGATCTACTTCGCAGCCTGCACCGCATCGAAGGATGCAGCCATCGTTGATGGAGCATACTCGACCTTCGAAGGTTCACCCGCTTCTCAAGGACTCCTCCAGTTCGACCTTTGGGGTATGAACGAGCACTCCGGCCGATGGGACTGGGATTCACTCAAGGCAGAAATCATGGAGAAGGGAATGCGCAACTCGCTCCTTGTCGCTCCTATGCCAACCGCTTCAACTTCACAGATTCTCGGAAACAACGAATGTTTCGAAGCATTCACATCGAACCTCTACGTCCGTCGAACCCTCTCCGGAGAGTTCATCGTTCTCAACAAGCATTTGGTCAATGACCTCATTGCTGCGGGACTTTGGAGCATGGCATTGAAGGACGAAATCTTGCGACACAAGGGGTCCATCCAAGCCATTGAAGGCATTCCAGACAACATCAAGGCTTTGTACAAGACCACCTGGGAAATCAAGCAGAAGCATGTTCTCGACATGGCTGCAGACCGTGGTGCCTACATTGACCAAAGCCAATCGATGAACATCCACATGATCGATGCGAACGCAGCAAAGGTCAGCTCAATGCACTTCTATGGTTGGAAGTCCGGTCTCAAGACAGGTATGTACTACCTACGAACCAAGGCTGCTGCTGATGCCATTCAATTCACAGTTGAAAGCAAGGCAAAGAACGACCCAACGGTCAACGGTCTTGCCGAGCGTGCTGAATTGACCAGCATGGAAGAAATCGCTTGCAGCCTCGACAGTCCTGATGATTGTTTGAGCTGTGGTGCCTGATTTCTTTCTTGGGAATTATCAAATAACCACCCAACGTAGGGTAGGTTATGAGCAAAAGAGTCTTTCTCGTATCGATATTACTCCTTCTTGTAGGATTATCTGGTTGTATTGGTGAATCTGAATCAAGTGGTTCAACGCAATCTCCTGCCCAGGTAATCACGCTCGAGATCATCAATGATTGTGAGAATGCAGAAGTTCACATTCAATCTACGACCCTTGCAAACGGCTCGACGATGGATACAATCCTTGGAATCAATGTCTCAGTTTATCACGCCATTTACACTCCAGATGTCTCAGTACTATCCTTCGGCTATGACCTCAATCTCGATGGTAGCATAGATGTGTTTGATAATACATCAAAAGGCATCAATAACCTATCAATCCCTGTAACTGAGTTTGAATCATTAGGTCAAAGTTTCTTCCTAACTTCAATTGCAGCAATTGCAACGAATTCAGGTGGAATCGCAACTCAAATCGTGCATGTGTCAAACAACTGTGAATCTTTGTCAGGGGTAAATCTTGCAAATTTAAATTACATACAAGGAGACTTCTCCATGTATGGCTTTGCTGTAACTGACGCTGCAGGATCACCAACAACCGCTGGAGGCGAGGACATCGTCTACATCGCTATGGACGCTGGAGAGGACCTCTCCTGGGCAACTGTCATCGTA
>JAAZUV010000148.1 GCA_018623995.1 Methanobacteriota archaeon | reverse complement strand
TTCGTTGCCATGCGGAGCGATTGTGACGAAACATGCGTCATCATCGCCACCATTCGACGTCGAGCCAGTTCAGACGCAATGTGACGTACGTTTGCTTGTCGCTTCTGCTCGTTTTGAACGCGTAAATCTGCACCATGCTTACGAATCATGTCGTGAATCTGAAGATCAAGTGTGGTCAACAAACGCTTGACCATCTCCCAGAAATCCTTACGAGGCAAGTGGACGGGAACGTGGCGGTTGGTTTGTTGCCGATATGTGGCGAACAACTGCTCTTGAATCTCACGGGCCTGTTCAGGCGTGAGGAGGTTGTTGCTCGACATCATCATAGCCTCGATGTTTGGGTCTTTGAACTCTCTTATCCAGACTTAATCAACTAAGACGAGGCTTCAAACCAAATGGCTCACCTCGCGGAGCGAGGTGAGTTGAGTGATTCAGCCCAAGAAGCACGTTTCTGCGGTCTTCCTAGTGCTGTTGCTTGTCCTTGTTGGACCTTCAACCTATGTTCAATCACGAACAGTAACATACGGACCAGTCACCTTTCAACCAGCGACAAATGAAACCACCGTCGATGCCAACATCACATCGATTCAGGTTCCTGCCAATCATACCATCACCTCAGGATTTGTTTCCATTGAACCTGTTTGGCAAACGGTCGAAGAAAACGGCACCTATTTTGGTTCAGGCTTACCGAATGCATGGGCAAACGGCACGCACAATCTCACCTCTTCACTTGCTCACGGTGGCCAACTGTCACTTGCAACCGATTCATCTGTTGGGTCGCTGACCGATTTTGAAACGACGAAGATGGTTCCAACAGGCTGGTTGACCATGGGTCAAGATGGAGAAGCATGGGGTGTTCAGAACCTCTCATCGCTGCAAACCGGTCCATCTCCGAGAGATGGAAACCACTCTCTCGCATACCTCACAACCGTTGAGAACGCTTCAGGCTGCATCATTTCACCACACTATCAGACGCCCGAATTCATCAGCAATATGTCGCTCACGTTCGATCATTGGCGTTCCTTAGCCTCGGATGATGCGGCATGGGTTGAGTATACGCTTGACAATCAATCCTCATGGCAACAGCTCGTCCCGAACGGTGGTTATTCCGATTCAGTAACAGCAAATCATCACAGTATGGCTCAATCATTAACGTCGATATGGTCCGGTGATGATAAACAATGGACGACATCTCGGTTTGAATTGGACCAATTGACCAGCATTGCAACCAGCGAAACCATGCGATTCCGCCTTTGCATTGCCGTTGGTGCTTCGAGCAGCCAACGCGATGGATGGTTCATCGACAACGTCACGTGGCACAACACGGGCGATGAGCCGGGTGCTTGGTTCCACGGAAACCTGAGCGGTGACTATGCTCCAAACGCAGATGGAACCCTCATCATGCCCATCGATTTCTCAGGCCTCTCCAATCCAATCGAACTCGAAGTTCGTTCCAATTGGGACATTGAAGGGGGCAACAACGATGGCATGACGATTTGGTATTCGATGGACCAAGGCGTAACATGGACGCTCCTCACACCACTTCCCGGGCTTCCCGGGTTTGGTGTAATCTACCAAGGAGTTCGCTACAGCGATGTCTCCTTTGATTGGCTACCGATGTTCTATCCTGTTCCAGCAACAGCGCACAATCATACCAACGCATCCAGTGCATTACTCAAGTTCAACGTTCAAACCGATGCCATCGTCAACCATGGCGGTGGCGCTCCCGCCAACGGTTGGGAGGGCATCATGATCGATAATGTGCAATTGCATTCAGGTGCTAATACGCCCAATCACGTCATTCGCGTCTTGAACAATTTCACGACGCAACCGACGTATCAGAACGGCTCATCAGAAGGTTGGCTGGACAATGTCAGCGCTCCAAACCAATGGCAGTGGGTTTCGACCATGGGTGTGAACGGGCCTGAGACCAACGTTGACTCCTTTGAGAACCCACATATGATGCCAGAAGGTTGGGCCATCGAGAACATCCGTGGTGTCGGTTGGGCGCACGGACTCCTCGGCAACACATCCTTAGGACCTTCACAATGGCACTCCGGACAAAACGGCGTCGGCATCCAACTCAACGGGCAATACGCTGCCAATTCCTTCGCCCATCTTATCTCCCCAGAGTACGTGCTCCCTGACAATGTCACAGCTCAACTCTCCTTCCGTCACTGGATTTGCACCGAATCGGCATGGGATGGTGGAGCTGTTTCGATCTCAACCGATGGTGGATTGAACTGGTGGTACCTTCCAGCAGATGTAGGAGGCTTCCACGACCAAATTTCGAATGTCAATACGAATTCTCCATTTTACGGAGAAGGATTGCTTGATGGCTCTCAGGTGACAGGAGGATGTGGAAGTGGAGCACCACGTCCGTTCGAATTGAAGACGTCGGATATTTCCAACCTCTCAGGTCAATCGGTTCGCCTACGATTCTCGTTCTTCTCCGATCAGTACGTCGAACGCGATGGATGGTACATCGATGATGCTGGTATCGATGTTGCCTTGTTTGAAACAGAAGGAGATTGGATTTCGCCGAGTATTGTACCGCATCCAGTATTCGGTTACGGTCATCTCGATGGGCTTGCTCACGAACCAGCCAATACATCGCTCCGATTCAGCCTCATGGATGCCAATGGCAACATCATCCCAGAATACGAACAACGTATCATGCCGTTCTCAGTGGATTTGAATCCAGTGGAGCATCCTTCGGTTCAGATCGTTGTTCACATGTCCTCTGAGGACCCATTCCTGACACCTACGGTGGAGCGATTGGGACTTGGCGTCGTGCAGAGTTTTGGACGCTACCATCAGAAATACAACAGCGAGATGAGTGATTTTGAGGTGACGCAAGAAGGCTTCCTCAAAGCAACAGTAGGAACAACGGTCGATTTTATCCACAGTCCAGGCTGTATCTACGATGCGGTGAACATCCAGCAGATGGGTGGCAACGTGTCGCTGTATTCGTTCTCCTTTACGCGCAGTTCGAGCACGTATCTGCAAGGGCCTTCAGTGAAAATCGAGGAATTTACTGTCAATACTGAGAAGGAATTGTACGCACCATGGTCCTTCACATTGAGTACAGGAGACGAATTCAGGGCGCTTGTTGTTGAACCGCACTGCCTCGTACCGCCACAGGGACCTCATGTTTCGATTGGCCAAAACCAACTCGAAGCTGTTGCTTGGCCACCGAGTGGCCATGATTCGAACTTTGGTGTTCAGATGATGTTCGATTCCATTGTGAACGGCTCGAGTAAGTCCAATGCCACGGAACATGGCCATCTGTACGTCAACACCTCCAGTTCAACCTACTATCAATTCCGACATCTCATCGCCTTACCGATGACCGAGTGGGGCATCCCCAACGTGTGTCCATTGTTTGAAGGATCCTTCACGCTGCAAGCACGTTCAGGGTCGCAGCAAACCGATGTTTACCTTGGAGCGGGACAAATCGCAACGCTTCCTCCAAATTCAACGAAATACATTACAATCGAAAACACGTGTCCAGCATTCGATCCTATCTCAACCGATGCTTCCAACCAATGGGGTTGGGGATATGCAGTCTACAACATTTCAACATCGCAGCCAACCGAACTTGCAGCCTACGATGTCCTTGCCTTACCGAAGCAAGAGAAACTCACGTTTGGACTTGATGAATCGCTGCTCAACGAAGCACTCAATGCATCCTACACGGGCGATGACAGAGCCTTGCTGGACCTACCGTTCCGGATTCAAACAAGTGATGGAAGTGTTCGTGTTGATCTTGAAGTTGAAAGTCAGCCAGATCTTGTTGATTCCGTCATCGATGCTCCGGGTTCACGCTGGCTACCTAACACACTGCGAAGCATTACAACATATCACGAACGTGTCATTCCAACGCATCCAACCATGGAAGCACCGGCCCTTGAACGCATCACCCTCGCCATCGGTTCAAGCGATGATGCATCATCAATCCGAATCGGTGCTGAAGTCGATCGACTCGATACAACACCTCGTTTCATTCAAACATCTGGAGCTGGCTATGCAACACTGCAACCAACATCGGGTGCTGTTTG
>JAAZUV010000031.1 GCA_018623995.1 Methanobacteriota archaeon | reverse complement strand
TCATGCAGCACATTGAATGATGCGGGTGGTATCGTTTCCTTTGACACTGCCAACTGCTCATCCTTCCTCGATGCAAACGATGTACGAACCATACGGATTCCTGTAACTGTCGACTGGAGTTGGGACGATGAAGCAGCCACTGAGGCCCTCCTCACCGTGAAAGATTCGTTGGGTACTGCAGTCAACAATTGGCAAACCGAAAACATGCGTTTGCGGGTTGAAAACGACATCCAGCTTGATGGTCTGCAAGTCTTTGATGAAACTGGCCGACAATTGTTTGCTCAAGATTGGGTAAGAGGTGGGCAAAATCTTTCATTCTTAGGAAAGATACACTTCGAGTCATCGCAACTTTCTCCTCTTTCTGGAGAGTTCAATTTGCGAGTGCTTGGACAAAACGTCACCTATGACGGTGATCCAATCGGACAACCAATTGTTCTCGCAGAAGAATCCAATCCAAATTTTGGTTCGTACAACTTGACGTTCATGTCTCCAATTGAATCGACACCGGGCGGTATGGTGTTCTCCGTTGAAGCGGTCAACCTGCCAAATGGTTCAACCTTCACAAACCCAGGATACAATACCATTCGACTTGTTCTCGATGGAAACTCCCCTCTCGTCTTGAGCGTGACGCCTTTTGATGGTCAAGAGCGTCATGTAGGGCCACCAGCACCCGGTGGTCAAGCGGTCACGGTCAACATTCAGGACAGTGTCGATCCACCAACACAAATCAGTCTCCACTACTGGGTTGGATGCAAATCCACCGTAGCCATCGGATGTCACGATTTCAACTTCGACGGATTGCCGCAGGAAGACGAATACGCTGAGAAGATCTTCTCCTCCCCGGAAACCATCACTGGTGGTCTCAACATCTTCAACGGGCTTGTCGACGACTCAATGCTCGAACATGGACAGGTTGTATCGATGTATGTGAGTGGTAAGGATGGTCAACAAAATCAGGTTGCTATGGGCGGAGGGCCTGTTTGTCCACCAACACCACAAGTGTGTGGTTATGCTCCAGGCCAAATCATGCCGAACTGGGACGCTGATGCATCCACATACCGGATTCGACAAGAATTCGAACCAGTCGTCGATTTGACCAATTCAAGCATTGTGGGACACGAAGACGAGCAACCACTTCACCCTGGCGTCATGTACACGGCTCAAGTGGTCCTTTCTGATCGAAACGGATGGGATGATATCCAATTCGTCCAATTCGCTCTCGGCGAGGATGTCAACGATGACGAAACATCGATTTTCATCCAGCTCGAAGAAGATGAGAATGGTATGCCAAAGGCTCGACTCGAGTCGGGTGGTGAATACATTGCTGTCTCCAACCTCTATTCGCAAGTCTCCACGTTTGGTGACGATGCCAATCAGTTGCTGATTCGTGCACGCTTCCAGTTGACATGGTCGTTCCCTGAAGTCTACGATACCGATGGTCTTGAACACTTCATCCCAGTCCTCAAGGTGACGGACAAACCGTGCAATGAGGGTGAAACAACCCCCTGTTTCTCAAAGATCAGTGGTCTGGGTTCCAACGCTTGGAGTCTTGACAACGACTTCCGATTTTACACCGAACCTGGCCACATCAAGGCTGTTGAACTTCGTGATGGTACCAATCACTACAACGATGAAGCAGAGGAGACGCTGATAGGAAGTGGACAAGCGCTTCGAGTCACAGGACGTGTCCTGTTTAGCGAGGACGAAACGCCCGCACCTCCTGGTGCTTTTGATGTCGTCTTCGGTGATTTCGATCACGTTTGGAGAACTTCTCCACGAGACAACGGTGAATTCAGTCTTGACTTGTTGGTTCCTGCGGTAAATTCTGGTCATCTTGATCTCCGCTTGCGCCTTGATGACTTGCCAGGACTGGCTCAAGATGAAACCAATCCTCTGCCACGTGTACGCTTTGCAGTCGACAGTTCAAATCCGACCATTCAGACGGTCATGTTAAACGAGGTTCCTGCTGGTTCACCTCTTTCAATCGGTGAGGCAAACTCGCTACAGGTCATGCTTGAAACCGTTGACGACAATGGTTTCGATATGGACAATCCTGCTGTCTTGCATTACCGAATTCGGGCAGGAGAAGCCGAAATCTCACGTGGAGCGACTGCGTTGCCTGAGACGCTTCCGTTTGGCGATCAATTCTTCTGGACCGGAGAAATAGATTTGACCGACATGGGCGCTACAATGCTTCTTCCATCCTATGTCGTCGATGTATGGGTCTCTGGTTCGGACGCTACAGGCAATCCATTCGATACGTCGAACAACAACATTGACGAACCATTTGCAACGTGGCCATTGTCCCTTCTCGGACCGAGTATTTCCTTCAATCATCCAGAAACAGAAATTGAATGGAGCAACCCAAGCCCAACCCGTGGTGAGACTTCTGAACTTGAAATCAGCATCCTTAACGAAGGTGGAAAGGGCGATGTTCGATTCGTCCTCCAGCGTTTGGTTGATACAGGTTACTGGAATGAAGAAGCAAACACAAGTATGCCTGTATCAGCTGGAATCACTGCTGTTGCTTCGATACCTGTCGTAGCGAACGTGGAAGCAGGAGAATCGCAAGCGTATCGCTTGCTGGTCCTTGTCGATGGTGTTGAGATGGACCGTTACAACGTCGATCCACTCATTGTCAAGAAAGACACAGTTCGTGATGGTGATGCACTTGCACAACAAGCGAGTGATGGTCAATTTGCCATCTTCATGTATCTTGTTGCAGTTGCATCGCTCTCTGCATTCCTATGGATGCTTGTCATGTATCGAAAGATGAAGTATGGCGATGATGAATTCGAAGCAGACCAAACAGAGGTCGTTGCTGAAGAGATGGAACAAAAGCAGGTTCCTGAGTTGAAAGTTCAACCCGCTCTACCACCGAAACCAACTCAAGTTCCTGCACCGATGCCTCAACCAATGCCTCAACCAATGCCTCAACCAGCGCCTCAGCCATCCGTTCAAGCGGATTCACGAGGAATTGCACCACTACCACCAACCGGCCTTCCTGAAGGTTGGACGCAGGAGCAATGGAACCACTTTGGTTGGCAGTACATCGAAGGATTCTCCGTGAAGAAGTAGGTGTTGACCTATGTCAGCAACGGATTCAATGGTGACGCTCCAAGAGCGCATGGTGAATCTGATTGGCCAATTGACCATGCCTGTTGCTGAGGTTGCACTCGTTTTGCAACATCATATTCAGGGGTTGCTCGGTTCACTCAACGAGTACATCGAGAAAACGGGGGCATCAATCAGTGAGCAGGTGGCTCAACCTTGGCCAATTGAGAAAAACAATGTGGACCAAAATCCAATTTCCTTCGATGTTGAGAAAGTATTGAAGATTGTTGACCAAGATCGGATGGATATTCTTTCAACGCTCATTCGTGTGACGCTCGTGGAGACAGAAATGGACCTTGTCGAAGGAATTCTTGCTTTACGCTCATGGGAGCAACTTGTACGGCAACAACTTGCAGATGCAACCGGGCCTGGTCAATTGTTCTCGCCGATTGAATTACCTGATGAGTGGTAATGGACAGATGTTTTAGAACTGAGAGTAGGAGTGAATTTCATGCGAAACAAGCGTTTGATGGGCGTTCTCCTCTCCTGCCTGATGCTTTCCATTCCAATGGCGGGTTGTGCTTCGGATATCGAAACGATTCTCGGTGAATCATGGGGTGTCCCGGGTGGATTAGCGCTTGCTTGTCTTCGAGACGATGCTTATCGTGAACTCGTCATCGAAATTGATCATGCACCTGGATACAATCCTGAGTCATCGACCGTTAGCTTACTGAAGGAACGACTTGGTCAAGTCTGCGATAAGCCGGATGGAATCAGGATTGAACTCAATGAGATGAATTTCGCAGAAACGTCCACGTGGACGGCAAACAAGGTACGTGAAATTGCACACGAGACAATGGACGCTCCACCTCAGACTTCCGTCCTACGTTGGCATGTCATCATGCCCGAAGGAAAGTATTCCGATGACAGTGTGCTTGGTGTCGCAGTCGATGCCTCCACGATTGCATTGTTTTCGGATTCCATTGATGATGCAACATCCATCTTCAACCCTCGAATATCTGCAGAGGATATCGAGAACAGTGTAATGGTACACGAGTTTGGACATCTGCTTGGGCTTGTAAATCTCGTTTACACTTCTCCTGCAGATCATGAAGATTCCGAACATCCTGGGCATTCCAACAACGAAGACTCGGTCATGTATTGGGCCGTTGAGACTGTGACCATTAGCGCATGGTTCAGCGGTGACCTACCAACGCAATTCGATCAAGACGATCTCAATGACTTAGCCGGTATGAAGAGTGGTGAACTCGCAACAACTGACCAACTGTGGCGCCCTTAGCGAGAACGTGCTTGAGAAACAATCACCGTTGCATCTCTCCATGCATCGTAGATGGACCATAGCCAAAGTGGAACGTACAGAACGATGGTCAAAGCGAGTGGAATCTGCAGAAGCGTCCAATCAAATGCACGCTGATGTTTTCGATTGAAATGTTGACCAAGAAACAGACCTGGGATAGCCGCTAAGAGCGCTGCCAAGATCGGACGGAATGCACCCCACATCCCGACACCGAGGAAGATTTCTCTCCAAATCTCAGTGACGAGGCGCATAGGACTCAGTTTCGACTGCTCTGCTGGAGTCATGTGCCTCAGAGGGTGGTTTGTCCAATGGTTTGTCAATCTGTTGCCAATTTGTCAGCAAAATCAAGAACAATCGACCCTAGGACAGGCCATGCCACGTGTGCTTCTCACAGGGTTTGGCCCGTTCGGAAAGCACGAGGTCAATCCCACAGAGATGATCGTGGAATCATTTCCATCACTGATTCCAATTAAGAATCCATTTGGAAGGGGTTCAAGTGAGATGTCGATTGAGAAACACGTCCTTTCGGTTGATGAACATGGATCGAGATGGACTGCAAATGAACTCGCCTCTCGTGAGTGGGACGCAATCCTTCATCTCGGTCTTTGTGGAGAATGTATGCAACCACGCATTGAACTCGTTGCAGAGGACGCTCTCGATATGAGAATCCCAGATACTTCTGGGCGTCAGATCAATGGTGCAAAGCTCAGTGGAACTGGCGATTTGAAAGCCGCTGTACCGGTCAAGAAGTGGGGTGTCGAAGACTGGGAGGATGACATCGAATTGTCAAAGGACGCAGGACGATACATTTGCAATGAAACCTACTATCGCTCGCTCGAGGCGCTTCAAACGCACAAATTTGCAATTCCTTGCCTTTTTCTCCATCTTCCTTCGGTTGAACATATGTCTGTGAAGGAAGCATCCAAACTTGTTCGTAGGGTTCTTGCGCACATGCTCTACAAACCGTCCATTCAGGTTGCAGCAGGAATCTTCACCTCAGAAAGTGGTTTCCTAGCGATGAAGCGTGGCGAGGATGAACCCAAAGCTGGCAAATGGGAATTTCCGGGAGGAACTGTTGAACGTAACGAATCTCCTGAAGACGCACTGTTTCGTGAACTCCAAGAAGAACTGAGCCTCAGAGCAACCATCGTCAAAAAAGCAGGCGTTTGGACACACACATATCCTTTCTTACACGTTGAAATTCATGGGTTCCTCGTTGAGGCAGAGAATCTGGACAATCTCCAGATGTCCGTTCATAGTGAGATGAAGTGGATTTCATCATCAGAGGGGTTGAATCTCGACTGGCTCGAAGCCGACATTCCGATTGTTGAAGATCTGCTCAAAGGACGTTACTGATGCCACGTTGATGCATCGCCACGCTCATCCATTGCTGCTTCATCATGCAATTGTCGTGGAACACTCTGACGTCCTGAGTGCCATGTACACGCCTCAATCCAATCGGCTAGACCCATGCCTTCGAGAAGAATTTCAAAACAACCTCCCAGTGGTGCTTCTTCGTAGCAAAAAGCAATTTTTCCTGCAAATGCGGCCAATCGGGAAATGCAGAACGTGGTTTTCTGCTCGCTCAAATTCTTGCCCATTGCATCCATCGCAGTATCAAGAATTGATTGCTGGCGTAGTTGTTGTAAAAATACTTCAAAGGAGAGATGTTTGCATTCTATGGAAATCAATTGCTCGCTTGGAAATGTTTGCGTCTCCACGTCGGCAACAACTGCATCAGGAAACAGTGCCTGTATCGCCATTGTGACATTCTTTGCATCATCTCCTGGACGGAGTGTTGTATGCAATGCAATCTCGATACCCTCGTTTCGTCCGTTGTAGGTCAACGGTTTGAGGTCCATGCTGTAAGGACAAGGAATCGGCTTTTCAACCTGCTTGTGAATGTGAAGTATCAAAACAGATTTGCTACAGAGCAGCCTATGGGCGCAACAGAACCATGGCTGGCAACAGTGCTGCCGGTTCTGAATGAGGAAGAATACATCGAATCCTGCCTTCAATCCCTCATCAACCAATCTCTTCCAGCAAACGAGCATACGATTTTCGTCCTCGATGGAGGCTCCACGGATGCAACAGTGGAGATTGTTCGGAAGATTTGCGAAGGACTCGATCCAACCCAACATCCATCGATTCATCTACTGGAAAATCCGGGTCGATTCGTGCCACATGCACGAAATCTGGCATTGCAACACCTCCCGGAGAGCATCACACACCTTCTCGAATTCAATGGTCACATTGAGATTGGACGTCATCATCTCATTCAAATGATACAAGCCTGGTCACGCCTTGAGTCCAAACATGAGCGGCTTGCAGGACTTGGCTGTCGTGTTGTAGGAAATGATTCGACAAAGAATACGGTTGAATCCATCATTGATTCGACACTGAGCAGCCCATTAGGAGGGGGTACAGGACAATTTGCTCAATTCCATGAGGAAGGGAAAACCAACGTCCCTGCTTTTGCCTTGCATCTACGTTCCGCATTGGAAGACGTTGGTGGTTGGGATGAATCGTTTCTGACAAGTCAGGACAGTGATTTGAGCATGCGGTTGATTAAGGCGGGATACGTTCTATGCCGAACTCCAAATGCTGTTGCGAAGATGCGTCGCAGGACGTCGTTTAGGTCGTGGTTTTTGATGAGCCACCGCTATGGTTTCTGGCGAACCAAAGTGTTGCTCAAACACCCGCGTCGCCTCGTCCTACGCGAGCTGTTGCCTCTGTTTGGCCTCATTGCCACATCGATGCTGCTCTTTTTCAATCCAATGTGGTCGATGTTCTTGATTAGAGCATATGGATGTGTCTTGCTCCTCTCAGGTCTTCTTTTTGCTAAGAAGGGGCCTTCGCATATCCTTGGTGTTCCATTCAGTCTGTTGATTCTTCACACAGGTTTTACGATTGGCTTGCTCGATGGTTTGCTTCGAAAAGGTCGTGCATCAAGAGATCGTTGATGAAACAACCAAGGCGAATGCATAAGAAGAAAACGAAGGAGTCGAGGGTATGGCAACCAGACAATCCTCCTCGATTGGACTGTTTGCCTTGCCTTTGCTGGTTATGGGAGCACTCCATGTTATTGTCGCACCACTAGCAGATATTCTCTCACTTTCTTGGGTGTATTCTGCTGTGTGGTATGGTCTTGGATTCCTCATTGGATTCATACTCATGAGGCGAACACGCGTCACAAAAGATCACGAATTCCGTCGTTCTGAAATTATGAAGAAAATGAAGCATGTCTACGATGCTGAAGCAAAAGGTGTCTGGGAAAAGGAAACCCCACTGCAAGGGGAGACACAAATCAACAAAGAACAACTCAACTCAACCATCGGCTCATTTGGTCGCGAAGCGCCTGAACTCGAACTCGATCGGGACGTGACCTCGGATGTCAAAATGCTCACCGAGCAAGGATTCGTTCAGAAAGCCACTCGGCGCATGAGTGGAGACGGTGCCGAAATGGATGAGATGGTTGATTCAACGGTTGGTTCAGTTCGTCAAGCAAGTTGGATGGACAACATCATCGATGGAATTTTTGGCTTGTTTGGCCGGAATACAGCTGCGGAACGTGAAGAAAAGCGTCTGGCTCGCCTACGTTCAAATGCACAGCAAACGCCGGTTATCGCCCAACGTCCAGTTGCTCCTATCAAACAGGAAATGTCCGATACACGCTCAAACGATGAACTAACCATGACGACGATGAGTGATGATGGTGGAATCATTTCTTCAACCAATATTGAAACTCCAACCATCCCTGTTCAGCGCAAAGAGTCCATCGAAGACTTGGCGATGTTGAGTGGAGGAAGCGTTCAGACGGTGAAAGGCTCGATCACAGGAGGCTGTCCTGCCTGTGGTGCAAGTAACCCTCCGTCCGAGCGTTACTGCCAATCCTGTGGGACCACACTTTAGGCCTAATTTCAACGTGAGGTTTTAGTGGAGCGCCTGTTGGCACCGATTGGGTGGAACGCTGGCAGACAAACGAGACTACTACGAAGTTCTCGATGTTGAGCGTTCAGCGACAGAAAAAGACCTGAAGAATGCATTCAGGCGACTCGCCCGTCGCTATCACCCAGATCGAAGCGAAGAGCCCGATGCTGAGGACAAATTCAAGGAAATTCAGGAGGCCTACGCTGTTCTCTCGGATCCAGACAAGCGTGCTCACTACGATCGATTCGGTCATGACGGTCCTGCTGGGAATCCCTTTGGAGGCTTCTCTGGAGGTGGATTCAACATCAATCTCGAGGATCTCCTTGGTGGAGATTTCTTTTCGGGATTCTTTGGTGGCGGCCGTGGTCGCAGTCGAGAACGCCGTGGCTCTGACATTCTCGTTCGTCACAGCATCGAACTGGCCACGGTTTTGACAGGAAGCGAAGAATCGATTGAACTCGATTTGCCTGCTGAGTGCAAGACTTGTTCAGGTTCAGGTGCTAAAGATGGCAAAACAACGACCTGTTCACAATGCCAAGGGCAAGGTCGAGTACGGGTTCGGCAACAGATTGGTCCGTTTGTCAACGAAGTTGTTCAAGATTGTCGCGATTGTGGAGGAAGTGGCTCGATGATCGATTCACCGTGCACTGATTGTTCTGGTCGAGGTCATCGTGTTGAAGAGAAGACCATCCGATTCAACGTTCCTGCTGGTGCAGAACACGGTACACGTCTACGCCTGCGAGGTCAAGGACAACCTGCCGAACGTGGACAGGGGTCACAAGGCGATCTCCTCATCGAGATCGAAGTTCTTACACATCCGTGGTTCGAACGAAACGGTTCAGATTTGATCATGTCGCTTCCACTTGGTTATCCAGACTTGGTGTTGGGGACGAAAATCAGCATCGACCACATTGACGGGAAGAAACTCGATATCGTTGTCCCTGCTCGTTCATCCGCAGGTCATACTCTCGAAATCAAGAAACGAGGTTTGCCTCATATGCGCAGAAGTGGACGTGGCGATGTGGTTGTTTTGCTCAAACTTCACGTTCCTGATAAGGTTTCGAAGTCGGATAAGAAACAACTTGAATCGATGAAATCAAGTCTTAATCCGAGTGATCAGGTGCAACGAATCCTTGATGATGCATCCGAACGAAGATCGAATGAATGATCATTCTTCTTCTTCAAATCGGGTCAACGCAGTAGGAATCCTCATGCCTCTCGGCACACCATCGACATGGCCATTCAGTTCAACATCAACTTGTGTCGCATCCCCTGCGAGATCAACTGTTAAGAAAATTGTCGTGCCTTTGGCAATGGTGTCAACAAAGACTTCCTCTCCTTGATGCAAGAGTCGTGGTTCAACATGGTCCACAGACAATGCTTGACCGTATGGCGCATCGAAGCGGAATGCGGCAATGTCCCATGTTTCGTTTTCTGTGTTCAAACCAACAAGGAGTGGCCAATTGCCAAGGGATTTTGCCAGACGTGAATCAAGATTCCACACTGCAATGGAGGTTCCATCGGTTGTGTAGGAACGTTGGGGTTCACCCCACGAAGCGATGGCAGATTCCCATGGGAGGGTTGCTACTGCTTCCAAAGAACGAACCAATGATTTCCGTGTCTGCTCTGGTGATTCAGCTCCCTCATCGAGTAGATTTGTTAACATGGCTAAGCGCTGTTTCATCGCTCCAATACGTGCTGCATCGCGTCGAGTCTTTCGCATGGCATACACGAGATAGATGGCCGGCAACATCATGCCAAGCCCAAGAATCCAACGAACAGTGGTTCCCCAAAACTTTGCTTCATCGGATGGAGCAAACCATGGTTCTTCACCAATTTCAGTGGTCACTTTCGTGATATCAATGCTGTATTCCAGTGCCTGAAGATCGTTGCCCCAGTTCTGATCTTGGAGGATTGAATCGTTGACATGGAAGAACTCAATGAAATGCAATCCTGGTCCCAATGTGATGTACAAATCCATGTCGTAGGTAAAGAGGTCGGGAGACAGTTCGTGTTCTGAGAGCACCTCCATCGTTTCCTGATCCAACTCTTGAACAACACCTCGAAGGTCGGGGCTGTTACCATCGATAACGATGTGGAGTCGATGTTCTGAATCAACCCAGCCATCGACTGAAATGAGGTACACATCGGAAATGTCCATCGTTGCTAAGGTCAGTTCGCCAGTATAGCCCCCGGTATTTTCAGCATAGAGAATCGGCCAATCGGCTTGTTCAAGATTCGATGGACGATAGGCTGGAGCGTCGCTTGTCGAATTGCCATCTGCTGTGGATTCCAAAGCAACATCAACCCAGTGTACACTGCTTTCGATGTTGAGCATGGCCATTGTGGTGTTTGGATAGACATAGATTCGCTCTACTGTATTTCGTTCAACGTGGACCTCTGGCATAGCAACCCATGCGTCACCGATACGAAGCGAAACGCTTGCAGTGATATCGACAATTACAGGTGAAAGCTTGATCACTCCCGTAGCATCGATTGCAAAGGCACTCTTGGACAATCCATGGCCCATTTGCGTGAATTGTGATGTATCCTCATCCACGGTCATGGTCAGTTGAGCGTCATGAATCGTACGTTGAAGCGCATAGGCCGTTAATGGTGCAGAGGTTGATGCTTTGACGATGATTCTCCCATCTTCTACAATGTCTAGGTAGACCGTATCCTCCATGGTGTTTGGGTTTGTGGCGGTCATTGTCTCAATCACTGAATCGAGGAGTTGTTCTCCGGTTTCAGTCTGCATGTAGAAATCAAACCGAATGGAATCGGATGCGTGATGGAGTGTCAATTCAATGGTTTCATCTGCATGAACTTCGAATCCATAATATTCTTCAGCACCTGATTTGACCGCACCTGCATCGAAACCAAGCGATTCATAATCTCCGTTGAGAATGGTTTGGAGATTGCCTCGATGCATATCGAGACACGCACTAGGATTCTCGCATCTGTACGACTCGACGAGGTCGATTGTTGAATCCGGACTCGGTCGTTGTTCGAGATGCATTTCGTCTGCGGCAACGAGAATAGAGGTTGAAACCGTCTCTGCAGTGGATGAAGAGATTGTGATTTGGACCGATGTAGTTTCAGTCGCTTCGTAAGCGACCGATGTCGAGGATGAGATGCTCGTGTCTCCTGCATCAAGCTGCACTTGGCATGAACTGCAACCGACGTTGACAGAGACGATTGCTCCTCCTTCGACGTTGATGGTTTGCTGGTAGGTTTCACCTGATTCAAGTGTGACCATCTGCAAGCGACCATCAATGATGAACACGTCTGATGCTTCATCAGCGTGAACGACGTTCGTGAAACTCAAAAGAAGAAGTCCAACAAAAACCAGCGGCATCATCCGATGCTTGGTCGTGTTATCCTCCATGATGATTGCTCGAAGGCCTAGTCTTTCAACACTTTCTTCGCAATCGGTGGCATCTTTGAAAAACAAACCACCTCAGCAGGCAACATGGCAGAAGGACTTGGTCGCACGGTTCTTCATCGCCACCGCTATGGCCGTGTATGGGGTTTGGGTGACCGTTCATCGCCTGCTGTACGAACGCCGGCCCTCATCTCAACGGACGACGATGACGATGTGTGCAGAGGTTTTGCTGCGTTTCATTGTACGCAAACACGCACCATTCC
>JAAZUV010000030.1 GCA_018623995.1 Methanobacteriota archaeon | reverse complement strand
GGAACAGGGCCTTTCCGTCAAAGAAGGTGTTGATTTTTACATTCAATACGGATCAGGGATTGTCAAGGATGTTGCCGTTTCGAAGGGTTGGCATCAGCTGTTCCTCGACGTTGGCGTGAAACTCATTGATCCTGGTTGCGGCGCTTGCATCGGAGCAGGTCCGGGCGTATCCATGACGCCAGACCAAGTCACCGTTTCTGCCATCAACAGAAATTTCCAAGGCCGCTCTGGCCCTGGAAAACTGTACCTTGCTAGCCCTCTCACCGTAGCAATGAGTGCGTTCAGTGGAACAATTCGGTCTTGGAATGCGAACGGATTGTAGATTTCTTCGGAAAACAGTATAACTCTCAAAGAGTATGTACATGCATGCAAGGAGCCCCTCCTCCATCCCAAGTCATCCAAATGAACCAACACCCTGGCATGGTTCAGAACCAACCGATTGGAATTCTTCCGAGTACCAATGCAACAACTGCTCTCATTTTATCCATCATTGGGTTAGTCGGAGCATTCTTCTATGGCCTTGGATTATTTTTCTCCATCCCATCGGTCGTGATGGCAAACAAGGCAAAACAAATTACAAATCAGATTCCAGGACACCCTGATTCAGGAATGGCAACCGCTGCAGTTGTTGTTGGATGGGTCGGCGTTGTCATCGGTGGGCTCTACCTGTTCATGATTATCGGATTCATTTTCTTGTTCTTTTTTGCACTCGATTCTGGTTTCTAAATTTCCAGTATTCACGAGAAAATTCTGCCGAAACATCAAGTATCCTCGCCAATCGACTGCTGTTACCTGCTGGCCCGAAGTCTTGGACGGAGGAGGACCTGAGGTGGATGTGTCGAATTGAGCATTGCAGAAAAGATGGCAGCGAACCAAAAGCAAGTCGCAATTTCAGAATTTTTTGAAAAGAACAAACATTTCCTTGGGTTTGATACACTCAATCGAGCCCTTATTACAGCGGTTAAGGAGGCAGTAGACAACGCACTCGACGCGTGTGAAGAAGCGCGAATTTTACCCGATATTGTCGTCAAAATTACCAAACTGGACAACAAGAAAGACATCCTTCAACTCGAAGTTGAGGACAATGGTCCAGGCATTCCTAGAGCCAGCATTGAGAAAGTGTTTGGACAACTTCTGTTCGGTTCCCGATTCCATGCCATTCGTCAATCGAGAGGACAGCAAGGTATCGGGATTACCGGTGTTGTCATGTATTCACAATTGACCACTGGCGATCCAACACACGTTGAATCAAAGATTGCCAAAGAGGCGACTGCAGTTTCAGTCGATATCGGTCTTGATACAAGAAAGAACAAGGCCATCAAATCCAACCAAGATCGAATTGATTGGGGAGACAAGGTCCACGGTTTGAAGGTAAAAACAAAGATGAAGGCGAAGTATCAACGCGGTCGACAATCGGTTTGGCAATACCTTCGAATGACGAGCATCGTCAACCCTCATGCAGACATTCTCTTCATCGATCCTGATGGTGAAAAACACCACTGGCAACGAGTTACGGAACGCCTACCCGGGCGAGTTGAAGCCATCAAACCTCATCCAAATGGAATCGAATTGGGTCAACTTCAACGTCTTTGTTCGGAATCCTCTGAGTCAAGAATGACAACATTCCTTCGACGCACATTTTCCGGAGTCTCGGGTCGTGCAGCAAAAGAATTGTGCGAAGTCTCAGAACTGGAAGAGAAATTGAAACCAAAATCACTCACACCTCAGCAAGTCCGTGCGCTTCTCGAAGCTTTCCAAGGCGAGAGGTTGTTGAAAGGGAAACCCGTAAAATTGCTCAATCCCCCAACATCGTGTTTGTCACCAATTGAAGAATTGCTCATCAAGAAAGGCCTCTCCAAGACCATCGATTCGAAATTTGTCACAACAATGACTCGCGCGCCAAGCGTAACGCAGGGAAATCCATTCCAAGTGGAAGTCGGTTTAATCTTTGGAGATGGTATGGCAGCAGACAAACCTGTTGAAATTCTACGCTTTGCTAATCGTGTACCATTGATGTATCAGCAAGGAGGTTGTTTGCTGACCAAAGCCATTGAAAGCGTTGACTGGCGACAATATGGGTTGGACCAAGCGGGAGGGCGAGGCGTACCAAAAGGTCCTGCAGCCATTCTTGTTCACCTTGCAAGCACCAACGTCCAATTTACATCGGAAGCAAAAGAAGCACTATCTGACAACGAAACGGTCATGGAAGAGGCACGAAAGGCCATGCTCGAAATGGGACGTGGCCTTCGCAAGCACTTGGAGAAGCAGAAAAAGATGGGTAAAACCAAAGAGAAATTCGAACTCATCAACGACATTATTCCTGCTATCGCTGAGAAATCTGCTGCATTGCTTGAATTACCTGTTCCAGATCTTGCTGGATCAATTACCAAAATTATGTCTGCAGTTATTGCAGAAACAACGACAACATGGAACAAGGAAACCAAGCAAACCGATGTCCACATCACTCTCTACAATTACACCTCTCGAGCACGTTCGTACACGATGCTTGTCAATTGGCCAGAACGTCAAGGCGCTACCATGGTTGGAAACGAGCTCGGTGGTCGAAAAGAAGCCATGGGCGTATGGGCATGGAAACTTGAAACACTACAACCGGGCTCTCGAACCGTGATTACCTACAGTCTCGATGGACTTGAAAAAGGAGATTGGAACGAAACCGACGTGTTCTATCGAGGTTCACAAGAAGTGATTGGTGCGACAAAGATGGACGAGAAGCTCTTGGAAGAAATTCGACGCCAGGAAGAAGCCCTCAACGCTCCACCGCCTGATGACAAGGGTGATGAAGATGATAGCGCAGAAGAGACTTCTGTACCAGAGACTGTGGAAGTCGAACCATCTGCTCCTACCGGCGATACGAAGCAAACAACCCTTTTCGGAGGTGATTACTGATGGCTGAACGTAAATCCATTGAAGAAACAAAGACGGCACTACACGATGTTGTTCGCGAGATGTACGATCGTATCGTGAAAGGTGAACCTCCGACGATGACGCTCCCGGTTCGTACCAAGAACAACATCGGTTTTGATCCGAAATTGGGCGTCTACAAGTACGGAAAGAAACAGACGATTCGTGATGCAACAAGCCTCGGTTCCGCGAAACAACTTCTGCGAGCGCTCCACGTCATCGAATTCATTGAGAGCATGATTGATGATGGAAAATCATCGACGCTTCGTGAAATGTACTATATCTCCGAAGGCTGGGGTCTTGGGAAATTCCAATCCCAAAACGAAAGCAACAACCTTGCCGAGGATCTTGAAATCGTTACCCGATGTCTTCGTGAAGACTTCAAACTTCGACCTGAAGAAGACGGTGCGAGAATGATTGGAAATCTTACGCTTCGAGAGCGAAATCGTCGTGGCGAATGGATGCGAATCAATGCTCGTGACGATGTTGGCGATAGTGGGTACGGGGTTCCTTACAACGTAGAAGCTGAGAAGATTGAATTCCTTGAACACGACATCAATTTCATCATGGCCATCGAGACGGGTGGTATGTTTGACCGTCTTGTCGAGAATGGTTTTGATGAGGATTTCAACTGTGCTTTGTTGCACTTGAAGGGACAACCTGCTCGTTCGACTCGACGTATCATGAAGAGGATGAGTGAGGAATGGGATCTCCCTGTTGTCGTCTTCCTCGACGGTGATCCCTGGTCGTTCCGAATCTTTGCATCAATTGCCTATGGTGCAATCAAAACTGCGCATATTTCTGAATATTTGGCCACGCCGACTTCGACGTACCTCGGAATTACTGCGGATGATATTCTCGCTTATGATCTACCAAGCGATGACTTATCCAAGAAGGATATTGAGGCGTTGAATGCTGAATTGAGTGACCCGCGATTCGCGGATGGTTGGTGGCAAGAACAAATCAACATGATGTTGGAAGTTGGAAAGAAAGCTGAACAGCAATCCTTAGCAAAATACGGTCTTGATTTCGTTACAGAGACCTATTTGCCTGAGAAACTTCAACAACTTGGATTGTGAAAGGAAAAAGCGAGGCTTCTTTGAGGAGTGGCGAATCGAATGAGCATGGAGAGCGGCAAAAAGAACCCGTGGCCGCTTCGTATTCTCATCGCTTCGATGGTATGTTTTGTCATCGGGAGCATCACCATCATCGGACAAATGGATACGCTTGGAGATGCTCTCGATCCACAGCGCAACAACATCGGCTCACTTGATGCCGGTTCTGAAGACCAGAAGCTCATGAATGTCGAGGAATCTGGTTGCTACCGGGCATATGGCGTAGGATTCGAAGGAACTGTAACACTGTCTGAAGTCAATGGTTCGGATGTTGAAGATGAAGTTGAAGAATCGAAATGCAAACTCGATTGGGGTGCTATGTCTGCTGATGGAAGTGTTGAATACACCATCCTTGGTTCGTGGGAATTGACTCAGGGAGATTATCTCATGCAAATCGATTGCGAAGGAGCATGTGCAAACGAAACCGTTTGGCTCACTTCGATCGATGCAATGGAAGGTGATATTATGAACTCGCCAATGGTGTACGTCGGAGGATCTCTGTGTTGTCTAGGCATCTTCCTTTTACCATTAGCAGGTGTTCTCCAAGCATTTTCTCAAAACCGAAAACAGAATCTCATGATGGTCGTTGGCCCAGATGGCCAAATCATGCCACTAACCGATCTCACACCAGATGTTGTACAAGAACAAATCAACAAAATGAATCAAGGTGCAACAGATGGCGTTGATTTTGATGTTCGTACAGGTGAATACATGAATTCAGACAACAGCATTTCAAGCCAACAAATGGATGGTGCGCGAGATGTACAAGCAGGTAGTATGTTGACAACCGAACAGGTCTACGCACTGATGCGAGGTGATGTCGAATCGGCAACTCCACAAGAAGAGCAGCGTGAGCACGTTGCAGATCCATTCCCTTCGCCTGCAATTCAGCAGACGTCAACGCCTCCGATTGTTGAGCGAACGACTGTGAAACAATCCGATCGGAAGATTCCAGTTGCGAACAACGAAGATTGGCAGTCCTGGGACGAAGATTGAATCCCGGAGTTGTGAACCTCCGACGAGTTCAAATGAGTCCGTCTCTACCTAACTACAGGTTGAGTAGTATGGACGAACTAGAGCGCTCGTTAATGTTGCTTCAAAATAAGACACGTCGGTCGATTCTTGAACGGCTGGTTCGAGAACCGCATTACCCAATGCAATTGGCTGATTTAATTGGAGTTAGCCAGCAGGCGATTGTCAAGCATCTCAAGGAGTTGGAACGAGGGAATCTCGTTGAAAAAATGAAAGTTCCAAGTGAGAAAGGTGGACCCCCCCGAACCATCTTCAGGGTGTGTGAAGCATTCTCACTTCGAGTCGATCTAGGCCCTGATCTTTTCAAAATTGAACGGAGAAAACTTCCTTCCGGAGGACCTTTACGACTTAGTTCCCGATTGCCAGGAGGAGCTCAAACCATTGCTGAAATGGTAAGTGGACGAAAGAAGATCAGCGTCACAGAAGGCGTGGTTCATCTTGAACAATTGAATGATCAACTCGAACAATTGGATCGTCAACGAGACGCTCTCATTGCCTTACATCAGCAAATACGAGGACGCGTTTCGGCCGCAGTTGATACCGACTTCGAAGACTACTCACAACGAACCATGGTTCACGCATTAATCGAAACACCTCGCATCAAACCAGACCTAGGGTTGATGGCGAAAGAACTCAACCTCAGTGAGAGCGATATCTCCGCGGTCATGTCACGCGTGCGTGAACTTGTTGAGCAACAGCGCTCAGACCGTTCAGGCGAAGTTGTCGCTATTGACGACAATCCTGGCCTTCGTTGGTGGCTTGGCTGATTTGATCAGTTGTCTGCTTCATCACCAAGAACAGACATCAAGGACGATTGCTCAGCAATTCGGTCCTTGACTGCTGCTCGTCGGCCTCGTCCTACAAGGTAGAGGACGCCAAAGAGTGAGAAGGTCAAGAGAACGATCATACTCGGAAGTGCGACCTTTCCTACGACTTCACCGGCAACATCCAAGAATGGGTTCGACGAACCGAGTTCTTGGGAGATTCGGACAACGTTGTCACCTTCGTTTGCTTCGACAATCGTGTTGCCTGGGTCAACAACAACGTAGACGTTCTTGCTACCTGCAGTAACTGGGTAGAGCATGTACAGCTCGATAACACGCTCATCTTGTGAGTCGTCTGGCTTGTCCAATGCACCGATGATTTGACGCATGACGATGCTGTCTTCGTCGCACATGTTGTCGTTCTTACGAATTTCAGTCATCATGTCATCATCGTCGTATTCACAGAGAATCACTTCGATATCTGAAGCATGGACGTTACCAGTATTTGCAATCTCGATACGAATCGGGATGGATTCGCCAACGTCGGCCGATGTAGAATCGACAGAGGCTGATCGCACAACGAGGTCTGGTGCGCGTAGATTGATTGTTACAATCTTCTCGTTGGAATCCAACAAGTCTCCAACCCACGATGATGAATCATCATGGTCTCCACCTTGCTCAGCGTTGCCCATCATTGAGACAACCTTCAGACCAAGACTTCGGGTCGTGAGTTGTGCACCTGGATCGATGGCTACAATAGCGACCATTGTGTAGGTTTCGTATGGAGCCATTTCTGGAAGGCGCCAAGAGTCGATGTCTGCAAGGTAAACACAGCTATCCTCAGGGTAGGACGCAGCGGTTGAGGTTGTTACTACACAGTCTTCCTCGCTTTCAAGATCGAGTCCTACTTGTCGGATGATCTTCCACGAAACATCCCATCCGTCGAGCGTACCCATGCCTGGGAACTCTTGGACGGTAATATCGGTACCAGAGCGGTCGGAAGTGTGGTTGTCGAGCGTTGGCACGTCAGGGACGTTTCCAGCGTTCGTCACGTTGACGATGAATCGTACAACACGTCCGGGAGCAGATGTCTTGACATCGTTCTCAACGGTTGGGTCCATTGAAATTTGCATGTCGTAGAACTCACGTACAGTAACAGTGAGTGTTGTAACATCTCGCAAACGTGTCATACGGCCGGCTGCATCCTCGTCCTTCTGTTCGGACTTGGTGTGGAAAACAACGGTGTAGTCTCCGGCAGGTACTTGCTGAGGGATGTTCATGAGGACGTCAAACGACTGTGACGAGCCTGCATCCAGTTCTTCCAATGTATTGCGTGGAACAGTGATGTCCCAGATAACGTCGACACCCGCCTCGTCAGTAACACGGGCAAGGGTGTAGTCAAAGCGATCTGGTCCGTTACCGTTGTTGTTCACGGTTGTTGGGAGAATGATCGAATCACCTGGATTGACGGTGAGTGCCTCGTTATCAACAAGCGAAACATCGGTTGACAAACGGTAGACGTGGTCAACATCGACTTGCAAAATCTTCGCTGCTGAAATCTTCGGGTATCCTTTCAGATGAGCCTTGATGGTCACGGCCTTTCCAAGTCCAGCTGGAGCGTCGTCAGGAGCACAGATTTTCACCTTGACCACGTGCATGCGGAAGTCGTCACCGGACATGAGAACCCACGGGTAAGAGACACCGTCTGGGTTCAACGTCAGTCCGTTCGGGAAGATGACTTCCGTTGTCCAGTTCTCATCGTTTTCAGTGGTTCCTGGCGTTGTGAAGACAAGATCGCCTGTATCGAAGTATTTCTCAACCTCGATTTCAAAGACATGGCAATTCGGGTCCAAGGCATTCGGCGCATAAGGAGCCGGCGTTACGATGGCTTCCTGATCGGTGATGTTGAACACAATGTTGTTGGACGAACGAATCGAAACGAAGACACCGAGTTCGAGGATGTCGTAGGTTCCCTTCTCAACGGACTTGACAGGCTCGCCTGCCGACCATCCCTTGAGCAGGATGACGAACGCACCGGGGTCTTCGGACGTAGGTACGCTAATCTCGAGGTTCTTGGTGACCGTTTGCTTTGGATCGAGTTGGACACTTAGCGGGAAGTTCACGTCCCACGCAAACGGAAGCAACCATTCTTGACGTCCTTCAAGGGTTTGAGGATCCCAGAACAGGAATGTATCTGCTACGTTTCCTGTATTGGTAATCGTAATCGAGAAGATGGCTGTTTGGCCCTGTTCCACGTCAGCAACGCTGTGCGATGCATCCAAATCAATTCCGTGAACAACGTCCATGAGGGTGAGCGTTGTGATTTCTGAACGGATCGCTGGATCCTTGTAGGACTTTGCATCAACACGAATCTCTGCGAGTTCGTCGGCATTTGCCTGGTAAATCGATGGTGCTCGGACACGGAGATAGAACCGAATCGATTCTCCGCCTTCGAGGAAAATTTCAGTGTCAGGGAAGATGGCAGTATGATTGTCAGCGAAGAACAACGTTGCCGTCCAGTTTGTTGGAACACCGGTGATGTTGAGTCCGTAGGAGTCCGCTACCAGGTCTTTTGGTCCCGGTGTGGAGTTGTTCATGGTGAGATTGTAGATGGTTTGTTCACCAGGTTCAATCACATGGTAGAACGTCTCTCCATCGTCAAATTCAACATCGACTTGTCCGGTTAGGACGTGTGAGTAACAAATCGTGAAACGATTGTTGTTGGTTTCATCGTTACATTTGTTGGTATCCGACCAAGCAACGTGCGCACCGCTTCCTAAATCATTCGAGAAGGCTGGAGGCATACCGATACTCGGTTTGTAACCAGAGTTTGGCCCAAGTTTGTTCGAGGACCATGAGGTGATGGCAACGGTTTCCCAAGGGTCGAGTGCGGTGAGTCCATCTCCTTCAAGTGACGTGTGGTTCAATCGCACGTACAGAAGTTCTTCTCCAGCAGACGTGTTTCCAGAGTCAACCCATGCGATGTGGACTTGGTTCTGATCATCCGTGAGGAGGGATGGGAAGACGGAGTTGCCGCCCCATGGTGCGTTCTGCGGCAGGCCAGCATTGGTTTCAACGTTGGAAATCGGTGTATCGTTGATCTTCTTGATGGCGTATGTGGAGAGACCGTCATCACGGCCGTCAAATTCTCCAGCACCCTGGAGTCGGAGCTTGGTGTAGTAAATCTCGTAGTTGACGTCCTTTTCGAAACCGTAGTCACGTCCATCCATCCATGCAATGTGCGTGTTGCCTTCCATGTCAACACCAATCGATGGGTGGAACGAGTAAGCGTCATCAATCGTGACGCGTGTATCGTTGACAACAACAAGGTGTCCCTCAGAACCCTTTCCGGTGTCTTCTCTGTAGCCACCGTTCTGAGCAACAGTTCCGGAAACACCAGGCGTCCAGCTTGGGTCGTTGTTCATCTTGCCATATGGGTCGAGAACGGACATGTAGATCTCACGTGAGTTGTTGGTGGAGATGTAAACCATCGCTTCAACGAGGAGCGACATTTGGCTTGCACCGCCGCTTCCGGATGGGAATTCGTAAACTTGTCCGCCAGCGTCTGTTGAGCGGATGGTGTTACCTGGGCAGTTTCGAGCAGCTGTGCTTTGGACACCGTTCGGGCACTGGGCCAGGTCCTTGAAGTGGGATTGAACGCTTGTGGCACCGCCGTAGGTTTGTCCGTACATTCCGACTGGAACGACACCTGCGTTGACGCAGTTGTCGTGTGCTTCCTCAATGGAAGTCGTATCGTCCGCTTGCTGTGCAGGGTCACCGTCCTTTGGCCCTTCATCAGAAATCGGGATAGCGATCTTTGTAGCGTTCGGGTTCCACTTGTGGTCGTCCTGAGTAGGCGGGTTGCCTGGAACGTTGCCTTGTGCATCCTTCCATGAAAGACATGCCCAGTTGGTTCCTGGACCCCAGTCCTCTCCGGAGTATCCGGAGTACGTGTTGCCGTTGTAGACGGTTCCTGGGAGTTTTCGGATACCACCTGAGTCGTCACCTGGTGTGATACCGAGAGCTGTTGAACGAGGTCCGGCGTTCTTGTTGTGCGTTGCACAGTTACCACTGCTTGCAGCACCTGGGAGTGTGTTTCCAAGACCATAGATGGTTTCGTAAACCGTCATGTTTCCTTCTTGGAGCATTGGCTTGAGACCTTGGAAGTAGCCACCTGCAGCGAAGTTACCGCCATAAATGACCGTACAAACGTCAGCCCATTCGGAGTACATCGATCCAGATGTGTCGACGAGGAAGACGAGTTCGACCTTTCCACCACGGGTGTCGTCCCATGCAATTTGGACGAGATCGTTTGAATCGACAACGATGTCTGGGTGGCCCTTGTGTCCGATGATCGGAGTCAGGAGTGTGTCTTCGAAGAGTGTGAGGACTGTCCCGCCGCTAAACTCAGGTTGGATCATAGAGTAGTAGATTTGGGGTTGATTGAAGAATTGCTGCAACTCATCGTAGGAATCTTGCCAAGCGATGTGGAGATTGCCTTGGCTGTCAACATCGATGGATGGCCAGTCACGGTCTTGTGCACGCATGGAGATGATGGTATCGTCGATGACGGAAATCGCGGTATCTTCTGCAGCCATTCCATCGAGAGGTGCAAGATACGGGTTAATCGAGGTGTACATGATCTTGTGTTGACCGGATTTGTCTGCCCAAACCAAGTGGATTCGGTCGTTGTCATCAATGACCATGTCTGGATGCCAAACCTTGTGGAGTCCTGGGTTTGTGATTTGCGTCGCATCAATCAGGGTTTCACCACGTGGAGAGAGCATGGAATAGTACAGGTGTTGCGTATTCCTTGCCCAGACAATGTGAACGTTTCCTTCACTGTCTGATGCAACTGCAGCCTGGTTGTCGGATGCCGTACCACCGTCAACAATTCGAACAGCTTCGGTAATAACGACTTGAGAGGCTTCGGCTTGCTCAGTTCCAATCACCATTCCAGAGAACAGGGACAGAAGAAAAAGGCTGACGAGGGTAATCGATTTGGTTGTTTGACGCATAGTAACACCTGTGTGACTTGAAGCAACCTTCACCACTACTTAACCGCGACCCTTACGCGTCAGAAATTACAGCGGGCGAAATGTGCCATTCAAGCCCATTCATCCGGATCCAATCCAGTGCCGAAAGGCATCATATCGTTGTACTCGATTTGAGCAGGTTCTGGTGCACTTTCTTCAGGTTGCTTGCGCTTCTTTTGTTCTGTCCAGTCGTCAACAGGGCCGGGTTCTCCTTTCCCGGGACCGTATGCGAATTTGATTTCATGAATCATGCTCAGCTTGGCGAGCCAAAGACGACGCAGGCTGTGCATGAGGACATTCTTGTTTAGTCCATCATGCCATATTGGCAAACTCACATTGAATGCTTGGAGAGGCCCAGGTTTTTCTTTGCCTTGATGTCCCATATGGATGCCCCAGTCGAGCTCTGCACGCATGAGCGAAAGGCGGCACTCATGTACCCACTCTGACCAGACCTCTGGCTCTTCGCTCATGTGCTCCTTCATCTGCTCTTGTTGGCCTAAATCAACTCGCGTCATACTCGAAACAAAGACGAGATCTCTTCCTTTTGGTAGGACGACTGCGAACATGTGGCCTTGAGGTCCAGGAGGGTAGCGAACGAGAAAGTGCGCATCTGCCCGAGGATCGTTCTTGTCTCGAATTTCGAGACGTTCACTTGCAAGCCACTGACGGATTTGCTGGACGTGCCCGGAATCGACCATGATGAACCGGAGCGTTTGGGTGTTTTGAACTCAACGCTCGTGAGAGCTTTGGAGTTCTCCTTTCAAATTCTTCAACTTCTCTTCGAGAGTCTGTTTGTAGGGGCCGCTCACAAGGATTCGTGCAAACGCTCTTCGAGCATCGACATATCCGTCCCACCAAAATCCAAACATCCTACCAGATGCCCAAAAGAGCGGAATCATAGAAACATAAAGGAGGACGAAAGCTCCAACGTGATGCATTGATTCGTTCCCAAACATTGTGCGAACATCGATTGATGTGATTGCGTTGATCTCACCGGAGTTTAACCACAGTACTCCGGCGCCAACGAAGGCCATGAATGGCCAAAGGATGGCGGAGCCAAACATGGCTGCAAGGAATTGGTAGGTCGTTCTGGCATCGACGCCTTCATCGGTTCGGTCGCCTAAAAATCGACCAAGGGCTAATTGAGGCGAGAGTGAGAGAAGGAATGCTGGTAGCAACAT
>JAAZUV010000029.1 GCA_018623995.1 Methanobacteriota archaeon | reverse complement strand
GGATATGTCGGAGCGTGGACACCTTGACCTTGCCAAGGTTGAGATCTTTTGTCTTGATGAAGCTGATCGGATGTTGGATATGGGATTCCTTCCAGACATCCTTTGGATTTTGGAGCGAACGACTGCTCGTGAACAAACGCTTCTCTTCTCTGCAACGTTCCCACAAGAGATTCTTGATGCGGCAAACGAGTTCACAAACAACCCTGAGTTTGTTATGACCAATGAGGAAGAACTTGATGTTCCTCCAATCGATTTGTACAAGATCTCAATTGGCCGGGCCAACAAATTGTGGGCCTTGGGTCGTCTTCTCGCACGAATGGGTGATGACGATCAGTGCATCATTTTCTGCAACACGAAGCGCATGGTCGACCTCGCAGTTCAACGCTTGCAGAAGCATAAGTTCGATGTTGCAGGCTTGCATGGTGATTTGAAACAGAATCAACGTGAGCGTATTCTCGATCGCTTCCGTGAAGGAGACGTTCGCATTGTTGCTGCAACGGATGTTGCTGCACGTGGCATTGACATTGATGGTATCACATTGGTCGTTAACTACGATGTTCCATCGGACATTGACTCGTTCATCCATCGCATCGGCCGCACCGGTCGTATTGGCCGTCATGGTGAAGCTTGGAGTTTGGTCTCCAAGGACGATGCCCCTCAGATGGGGAAAATCATTGCAACGTACAATCTCGATGTACAAGAGACAGATGCACCTGATTTGCCAGATGGTGTTGAGCGCGACCCAGTTAGAAAGCAAGACGACTTCGGAGAGAATGCTGACGTCTATGGTTTCGTCAGCATCCGTCTTGGTGCAGGAACGGAACAACTTGGTTCACCTTTGCAAATCGCTTCATGGTTTGAGCAGCATCTCCGATGCGATGCTCTCGCCATTGGAGACGTTCGATTCGAAGGCGACTCAACCGTTGTTGCCATTCACAGCAGCAAGTTGGGATTGGCCATGAAGGCGATTCAAATGCATCCATTTGGTTCTCTCAAAGTTGATGCTACAGTGCTTTGATCACTCTTCTTCTGAAGTTGAACGATTTCTCCACGAACCCTTTGGCTTCTCTTTTTTGCTTTTTGATTCAACCTCTTTGTTCGTATCTTCTTGAGATGGAAGTACTGGCCAGTTGCCTTCTGAATCTTTTCGTTCGATTTCATACATCCCTAGTGTACCAATGACGAGTCCGAGGACTGCGAACGACCATGCGCCTTGGATCGCATTGTCCCATGTGTTTTGAGCATCGTAACAGTTTGGTGTTGTTAAATCACTGAACGCACAGAAGTCGATGACACTCTTTGCATCCATTGCCGTTGCGTTGCCATTGACCCAAAACCATGCGATTCCAAAGAATGCAACCATGACGCCAATGAAGGCAAAATGCTTCTGCCCCCAGCGTTTTCGAAGGATGATACGCCATTGCTCTTTCTCTTCTTGTGCGGCTTTCATCGTCCTGTTCGCTCCACCAATAAATTTGAACCAAGCAAGCCACATCAAGAGCAAGACAATCAGGAATCCCCATTGATACACGAACGTGTGAAAGTTCCACATATCGTTCAGACACTCTGGCTGGTTGGGATTGGCAAGGCACCCTTCGACTGCAATTGGGTAAAATGCAACAAGACGGACGATGTTCAAGACGTACACGATGCCACACATCACCGCAACGGCCTTGAATTTCTCTCGTTGTGTTACACCATCTGTCATCAGGACGAGTGTTGAGAGGAAAATCATCTCATGGACGCCAGCGCACTCATCAGACACATAGAGTCCAACCGAATCCAATGCTCCCGGAAATGCTTCGTGATGGAAGTCAATTCGCGTCATCCAACCATTGTGTGTGCTCAATGTCGAGGCTCCTTCTCCGAACATCAGTTGTGTCACTTCATTCCAGATGTAGGCTTCCGTGACCTGAATCAAAGCGAGCGTATCGGAAGGCTGGGTAATGAACCAGTAGAGTGCTTCGACAGCGAGAAGCGCTAACGGGATTTTCCCGTAACGAAGACCGAGTTGGGCGACTTCACCCCAACTCATGTCATCGCTTGCCTTTGACGAAGCGACCGTACCCATTGGGTTATGCTTGTGCTTGCTCCTCTTCAACGTGTTGCGAAAAATGCAGTTGAAAACGTGGATGTGTTCAAAAAGCAGGGGTTGGACAGCGCACCATGGTCGAGGCCAAGGATGCTACCCACCTCCTCGATGTTTTGGGATTCTTCTGTCCCGTCCCTGTTGCTGAAGCAAAGCAGGCCTTGTCAAACATGAACGTAGGCTCTGTTCTTCAGGTGCTAGCAAGCGATCCTGAAACACTCCATGATATCCCTTTGATGCTTGGCCGAACACCTCATGAACTTCTTTCCGTTGAATCAAATGAAGGCGAGTATGCGTTTCTTATCGAGGTGAAAGCAAATGAGTGATGATGTTCCAAGTGTGGCAAAGCTTCCTACAAAATGGGGCCAATTTGACATTCACGTCTACCATGAAGAGGAAACTGGTCTTGATCATGTTGCATTGATGCTTGGTTCAATGGAAGGGCCCGATCCTGTGCTTATGCGAGTTCATTCCGAGTGTCTCACCGGAGATGCCTTTTCATCGCTACGTTGTGACTGTGGTCCACAACTTGATGCTGCACTGCAGGCAATTGTCGACAACGGATGGGGCTGTCTGCTGTATCTTCGCCAAGAAGGTCGCGGCATTGGTTTGCATGCAAAGATTCAGGCTTATCACCTACAGGACCGAGGTGCTGATACGCTTGATGCGAATCTGATTTTAGGACATCCTGCTGATGGCAGGGATTACAAAATTGCCGCAACAATGCTCAACGATCTTGGAATCAACGAGGTTGCTTTACTCACAAATAATCCGGATAAGGTGAAGCAGCTCGAGGAACACGGTATCGTCGTCACAGAAACAGTTGCATTGGTTGCTGGTGTTGGCCAAGACAATTTGCAATACTTGCAAACCAAAGTTGAGCGTATGGGTCACACCATCGATTCAGAGAAGTTGGAATGAATGGGGCCGTGGCCGGGAATTGAACCCGGGCTGGCAGAACCACAATCTGCCGTGCTAACCCCTACACCACCACAGCCATGGGGAGTTGTCCGTCATGGGCGTGGTATTTCAACAAATCGTCGTCGTATCAAGAAACCCGTTGTTTGAAATGCTACCACCTATTCCTGTGGACATGCGACGTAAGTGGAATGCTGTTCTGTTGTTTTTCGTTCTGAGTGCTGCACTCACTTCACCTTTGGTTTCAACAAGTTCTGCACGTTCCGTCCATGAGACTTCAGATTACGATTTGTTTCCACAGGGTGATTTGACGGATGCTTCTCAATGGACCGTTGGTGCAACCACCTCGTTTACATCTCAGCCTGCAGATTATACGGAATCCATGATTGCTGATCAACGAATGACCATGGTCCATCAGCGACCTCAAAACACAGACACGTTGTCTTATTGGAGCCTTAACAGTCCTTCTGAATCGGACAACGTTGTCGGTGCGCCAGATGGTCTCTATATGTGGTCATCTGGACCAATTATGAGCGTCCAAGATTTTGATGTTTCATCATCGACGCAATACATCATTACGGATGTGAGCGTCGTTCTTGCCTTCAAGATTACAGACGCCCTTCACATCGATTCCGTTCGTTTGTCCATGGACTGGTCGAACGGTTCTGAAATCCTTCGAACCTGGTCAAACACGGGCTCTGCCATCGATTACATCAATGGAAGTCACTACAGTTTCGACATTTCAGGACTTGAAACTTGGACATGGTCTATGCTCTCCAATGCCAAGTTTACGATGGATTATGTTTCGGTTGGTCAAACCGACGATGCACGACTTGAGTTGGACGCAATTGGTCTCGATGTGACCATGGAAACGCCTTGGTATGGTGGAGAAGTTGCCCAAGCATCCTCAACAGCGAGCGGTCATGCATTGCCCACCATCAATTTCGATTTGAGTCAAGGCGACTACAATGGCATGGCCTTGTCGATCTGTGGGTTGGAATCAAGTGATGGATCCTCCATTGGAACATGGACCAGTGCACCAATGGCCGTACCAGATGAGCAATCCTTTGGACGCATTCACTTTGTAGTGAACGAATCTGGGACCGAAGCAAATGTGAGTGTTCAATATGCAACATCCTCCGATGGAATTACGTTCAGCGCTTTCTCGATGTATTCAGGTGATGCATTGCCAAGTGCCGACTACGTCAAGGTTCGAATTTCGACGGATGTTGCATGCATTGTTTCAGTCCATGTTGACATCAACGATCCAACACTGTTCATCGACGGTCGAATCTATGGCGATGCCTCTGGAATCAATGCTACACTGTCTCGTTGGACGATTACAGTTAACGATGTAACCGTTGCAAACCTTCCTGTTGAAATCGGATCGTTCTCACATCAACTTCCAATCGGCCACACACTGCTGGGACAAGACACGGACATTTCTGTTTCCATCAAGACGTGGTTTACCTGGGATTCTGACGGTAGTGCGAGTACGACGGCATTTGAAGTTAATTCTATAGAAATTAATGGTGGATACGATATTTTCTACGATGAGGACCCAGTTTGTCAGTTGGTTGGTGACCAATATCTTACCGAAGATGGAGGCGGTTTGTTTGTCCCTCTTCTCTCTCGATGTACCGATGACCGTGGACTTCCAGAAGATCTTGTTGTGAGTTTTGTGAACTCTGAGCCCGATATCGTTGACGTGTCTCTGGATCAAGGAGAAGTTCGTATCTCGCTTCAGTCTGAACAGTCAGGCAGTTCCCAAATCACCATGACCGTCATGGATGCAGCTGGCAACTTCCACCAGGAAACGTTCAACGTCTTTGTCGCATCAGTCGATGATGCACCAGTCTTGAATGAATTTCCAGCCTTGGTCCAAGTTGAGCATGCTCTTGAGACAACCATCCCATTCGCATGGTCCGATGTTGATAGCGCAACAACGGCGATGACCATTACGGCCAACCGCTCTTGGGTGGATGTTGATTTGGACTCAGAGGCGATTACGCTAACAGCACCCACGCCAGGATACAGTTCTGTCTTGTTGAGTCTATGCGATGCAACATCGTGCTCTGAACGTGTCCTCGACCTTGAAGTCGTATCCCTACCTGATCTTGAGATTACGGATCTTGTCTTGGGAGATGATTCAAGCGGCGCTTTCACGGAAATGAACGCTGCAGAAAATGGACAATTCCTTACCGCACGTGTCTATGTTGGAAATTATGGATTCACCAGCGCTGAGATGGTGACCATTCGCTGCACAGTGAACGGACAAACCGCTGATATTTCTTCAATACCCACCTTGGGCCCTGGTGAAATAGCCGTAACCGAATGTTCCTTCCAAGCACCATTCGATGGCACATTCATGACCGTTGACGCCATTGTTGATGGTGGAGAAGTCATCGATGAGCGAAACGAGTCAAACAACGAGATGGATGCCTCATTAACGCTTTCACAACCTGAACTTGTTGACGATACGGATGTTGACGCTGGTGTATCAACAACCACGATTTACGTCGGGAGTCTCATTGCACTGATTGTCATTATCGCTGGCTTCACATGGCTTGCACCTGCAAAGATTCGAAAGTATGAGTGATGGTATGACACATCCAATCCTCTACAGTTTCCGACGTTGTCCTTACGCCATGCGTGCAAGGATGGCTTTGCTCGTGGCAGGAATTGAAGTCGAACTTCGTGAAGTTGTTCTACGAGATCGCCCAGAACACATGCTCGAAATTTCTCCAAAAGGAACAGTTCCAGTTCTCCTGCTTGAGGATGGTACAGTTATTGAAGAAAGCATGGACATTATGCAGTGGGCGCTCGATGAATCCTACTTTGTTGGTGACTGGCAACAGTTGATCGATGACAACGATGGTGATTTCAAGCACCATTTGGATCGATACAAGTACAACAATCGATACGAGAACCCCCTTTCGCCAGAAGAACATCGAAGCCACGTTGTGGAATTTCTCGAGGGCTACAATACTCGTCTGGCACAATCAAGTTTCCTTTGTGGTCATGATGTCACCATCGCTGATTATGCTTTGTCACCGTTTGTCCGTCAATTTGCCAATACAGATCGTGTTTGGTTTGATCATCTTGAGCTTCCACACCTCCATCGTTGGCTGAACACAATGCTCGAGAGTGAAACGTTCCGAAATTGTATGGTCAAACATCCGCAGTGGAAGGTTGGAGATTCACCTGTCATTTTCGGTTAATGAGTTTCAACCCAAACCAATACCCTCTTGTCGGATAATGTCTGAAACCACGTGAACATTCATAACCGTGAGGATTTTTGACAAACATGTTCCAAGACTGTGGGGGTCGTTCAGCATTGCTGATGGAACGGATGTGGGGACATGTCAGAATTGAAAATACGAATTGAAACAGAGGAGTTCATCTACGAAGAATATTTTGAGGCTTGATCACCAACGACGGGGATAGACATCATCGTTCATCAGCACAGCTGATGGGCGAGCGATTTCACCTTTCTCCATGTTGGCGATGTTCTCACTGTCCGTGTTGACTTTAACGAAGCAAACAGCTTCGCCTTTGAGGCTGGTGACGAGGACGTTCTGTCCAGTACTGAGATCATCAGGTATCGATACGATTCCAGGTCGTAGGAGTGGTGCTCCGTGTGCGAGTGCTGCAACAGCGCTGTCTTTGACAACGATACGAGGCAGTCCTGCGAGAAGTTTCTCTGTTGGATGGAGCATGCGCTCCAACGCCTCTCCTTCATTGCATTCCTTCCACAGCCAAATCGCATCAGCGATTTCATGGAGTTCAACGCAATCATCGAGTGTGAATTTTCCAGAGTCTTCTCTTCGTAACTCTTTGAGTTCCACGGGTTGATCTAGCAACAGGCCCATGTCACGAGCCATTGTACGAATGTACGTTCCTGCTTCGCATCGAATCCGAGCAACAATGTGCTTTGAGGATTGATCGAGCAGAGAGAAGTCGTGAATCTTTCGTGTGCGTACTTGGACTCGAACTGCCGAGATTTCTGGTGGTACGTTGTAAATTCGTCCAGTTAACTGCTTCATGACCTCGTCGAGCATTTCTTGTTGAACTTCGGTCTTGAATTGGAAGACAGCGATGTAGGTCTTGTTGTGCTCAAGGATTTGCTTAGTGAGGCGCATCGCTTTGCCAGCCATCAATGGAAGAACACCTGTGGCAAATGGATCAAGTGTACCTCCATGGCCCAATCTCGGCAATTCGAGCATGTCTCGTACCCATGCTGCAACTTGGTGCGAGGTCGGTCCTGCTCCTTTGTCAAGGAGGAAGAAACCGGATTCCAATCGCTGTTCGATGGTCCTTTGGTCTGGGTAGGTGCCGATGGCATCGTCCGTTTCTGCTTCTTCATCGAGAACTATGATGCCACTCATTGCATTTCCTCCACAATGTTGAGAACCAAGGCCAGCACTTCTTGAGGGTTTAGGCTGGTAGCGTCGATACGGTGCGTGTATGGCTCCTCTTGTTCAGGTAGCAGTTGATACAACTCAAGGAATCGTTCTGCATCAACACTGGCTCGCTTTTTGCTCGCTTCAAGAATGTCAGCAATCTCTCCACCTTCTCGTGATTGGACGCGTTGTGCACGTTCCATTTCATCAACCTCCAACCAAATGCGTGGAATATCCAAATCAAGTTGGTAGGCCCACCATCCAGCCAATCGGCTCTCAACAATGGATGGAGCTTCTTCATCAGAACGAAGCATTTGCTCTTTTAGGAGCGCATCCAATTCTCTGTCGACGTTGAGATCGTCTTTGCACAGTTGACCAAAATCTGCAAGCGACATGTTGCGACGTTTGGCTTCTTGACGGAAAAGTTCACCACCATTCAGGCTGGTCCAATTCTTGTTCTCTCGAAGCAAGCTGACCAACGTACTTGTTCCACTCCCTGGATGACCAGAGATGGTGATGCGAGCCATTGTTTCACGCCCATTCATGGTAGCAAACGTTGCAGCGCATGGTTCGAGGTCCCTTGCGCTGGACGTCATCGCTCATGCACTCTGGACATGTTTCAGTACTCTCTTGCTTCTTTGGCTCATCCTTGGGTGTAGAAGACTTTGCTTGCTTCTTGGGACCGTTCTTTCGAGACCGGTTTCTTCGTTGTGTGGCCTGCTTCGATTTTGCACCATCATCGCTGACGACAAGATGGAGAAGCGGTTCGCTCAACTTTTCGTTGGCAAGAACAACAGGGTGGTTTCGATATCGAATCAGTTTGATGTGTCGATCGACGATTCGTCCTAATGGAGCACTCATGCAGATGTAGGCGCAAATCCATGCAGGGAAGAACAAGAATTTGTCATCAAGAAGATGCCAACGTGGAGCCCAAGGAAGCGAAACATAGTCCACTCGGAAGGATTCTACAGCGGTTGTCAACCACGCAAAAATTCCGATGATGAAAATCATGGTGAACATCATTGGTCGCATGGCACTCATCTGGACTTTGAGTTGTTCCGGCATCATTTGCTCTCGCAACGTGTTTGCCTTTTCCATGAGAATTGGGTCTCGATTCATTCTTCCATCGTTCATCATTTTTCGAACTTGGGATTGGCGGTGACCGATGTGGGCTTGCTCGATTGGGTCAGCGAAGAAATTTCTGAGAACCGTGTTCATGGTCATTGAGAAGGTACCGAGGATAAGGACGGTCAGAACGAAGAACTCCGTTTCTGGAAGAATCGGAGCAAGTACAGGATCTGCCATGTTCCCCAGAGCGTTACGAATGTTCGGGTTGATGATGAGGAAGGTCATCAAGATCATGACCAGCAACATGGTCATCATCGAACCGTTTGGCGGTGGTGGAGGAGGTGCGGAACGGTTCGCCATGATTGTACTGACCTGCATGAGGGTCATGAAGGTTGGTCTTCCGTTGGATTCAAACAGGAGTATGTTCTGCTTTCGTACATGCGCCGAAAAGAACCTCTCGATGTAGCCAAGACATGGGAGTACCCTGTACCGATGCCAATGCCAGGGCGACCAGTGTGTTGTACGGAAGCAGAGGCCATTGACCAACTCGAGCGAATTGGGTTCAGTGAGCGTATGTTCCTGTGGACCGATGATGAGCGTAGAAAAATATCCAATTGGGGCTTCTTAGCAAGTGTACGACAAGGCGTTCCTCCAAAAGGAATTGAAGCAGAACTGAACGCTTGGTTGACGCAATATCCGACGGCATGGTTGGCGGTTGATCTTCGAGATGGTGTCATCCCACCATCAACACAGACCCCTCTCAACACGCTCCTTGAGAATACGAAGCGAAACGTACTCATCATCGTGAGCAGTTCATCGGACCATGAAGAATGGCCGCAATGGAAGCTACCGTTCTGAATCACTCAAAGGTGTAGTTGCAAGCAACACATGCGCTTGCATCATGTGCATTTGAAGTTCCACAGATTGGGCAGTCCTTCGATTCTGCAGTTTCTTCAGCGGCTTCTTCTGGTGCTTCTTCACCCGATTCTTCAGCATCCGAAGATTCCTCTTCGCTCGCTTCAGATTCGTCAGCTTCAGCAGTGAATACCTTCGCAGCCTCAACGAATTCAGCCTTCTTGAGGTAGCCGTTGTCATCGAGATCGAAGTTCATTGCGTGGGCTAGGAATGCATCACGGTCTTCGATTCCATATTCTTCCATGACTCTGAGCATGATGTCTTCTCGGAATTTGATAGCCGGGGCTTCAGTTTCCTCAGCATCTTCTGATGCTTCATCCTCGCTCGCTTCTTCGGCAGCGTCATCAACGACTTCCTCAGCAACTTCTTCGACGACTTCCTCAGCAACTTCTTCATCTTCAGTTTCGAGTTCGTCACCGAAATGCGCACCGTGGAATCGGTTGAGTGCTTCTGCATCGATTTCGCCTTCGCCCTTGATTTCGAAAGAGACATCCAATCGCTCACCCTTGCCAACGACAGGGACCTTCCAAGTGATTTCAACACCATCTTCGGTTTCGTTTGTCGTCATATCAACATCGCTTCGCTTTTCGCCACCAGCACCGCGGATGTGCCAGTCCTTGATCTCAAAGTTCGATGGGATGACATCTCGGATGAAGACATCCTGAAGTGCCGTATCTCCGTTGTTCTCGAACAGAATGAGGACTTCGTATCGTCCCTTTCCACCCATTGGGATGGCCTGCTTTCCTGCAGAGAAGTTTCGTCGCAAGTGGCTTACGCGAACGGATGGTGCCTCTGGTGCATCACGGACGCATACAGGTCCGAATTGCTCAGAGCTGAACTGGAATCGTGCAGGTGCATCGACTCGCTCGTTTGCTGGTGATGGATCAGGGGCGTTGAGCTTGTAGGATACTTCCATATTCTTTCCTGGCTTCAAGCCTATTGGGCCCTTTGTACCAACGGTGAGGGTCATTGTGTGTCCATCACCGTCAGGCGAACGGTGCTCCTTCTCAAGTGTGATTCCCGCAGAGAGTTCGCCCTTCCATTGATCTTCAGACAATTCTTTGCCGTTGACACTGATTGTCATCGAGTCCATGTCAGGTGCGTCAAAGAGACCTGGGATGTCATCGGTGATTCGCATGAGGTTGATGGTCGCAGAACCAGTGTTCTTCACGACCAAGTTTGCTTCAAGTCCTTGTTGTCGGAACGAACGGAGTGTGTCGTTCGAATACGTCTTGGAGATTTCTGCGTCGACAACGGTGAAGGTGCTTTCCTCGAGTTTCAACGTACCTTCAGTCTTGCGAGTGGCTCGTGGTAGGACAGTGTAGGATAGGTCGTAGGTGAAATCAGGCTCGGCAGTTGCCATGACGGTTCGCTCTTCGCTCTCCCACTTTCCTTGTGGGTGAACGTCTTCCTTGACGTCACTGACATCAAAGAGGAGATCATCGCTTCCCTTCATGCGAACTTGGAGTTTAACTAAGTCAACAGCGAAGGATGAACGGTTCTCAAAAATGGTCTGACAGATCCAGTTGTCAGGACGCTCATCTTCACGAACACGCATGTAGGTAAATCCACGACAGAACGCATCAAGGTCTCGGAATGAGAGACTTGAGAGTGTTGAGTCCGCTTCATAGGTTGCTTGGGCAGAACCCGCCTTGATGGTGCTCGTCGAAGTGACAAGAATTTCCCCTTCTATTGCTAGAACCTGCTTTTCACCTGGTCCGAGAGATCCAACGGCCCATGTCATGGTACCAGACTCGATGGTCGATGCACCGGTGTGGTTGAACGTGAGACAATCGGGAATGGCTCTGGTGACGTTCACGTTGTTGAGTTGAACGCCAGAGACGTTTTCAACCTCGATTGTAAGTGCAATCGTTCCTGCTTCTTCTGATAGTGCGATGCTGAGTGAGCGCTCATTGTCACGTGCAGGGTTGGTGTCGAGGGACTCTCGAAGAACCAACATTTGAGCATCGGATACGGAGTACTTCTTGACATAGTTCTTACCGGCTTCCAGTTCATCAACTGAGATTTGGTCTCCACCGATGTCGGTTGAATCAGCATTGTCGAGGAGAACATCGATGTCGTAAATTCGATCCTCTGTGGATGGGTTGTTGACGGTCAAAGTACCCTGGATTTTCTGCTTGGTAACCGTTCCATCGGCGGCGAGGGTGGACGTTTCGACTTCGTGAAGCGTTCCTTCAAGTTTGTCTCCTGGGACCTCATCGACTTCGACACTTGAGCGGATTGTCGCTCCAGCAATTTCTCCAACTTGAACAGCATTCTCGTTGGATGCCATCAATGGGTCATGTGCTGGTTCGACTGGTGCAAGAAGCGGATCGGCTGGTGCAACTTCCTCACTAGGGGCCTCTTCAGCAGGTGCAAGAGGTGTCAACAGGTCCATGCCGAGGGCAGGTGCTGGAGTTTCCTCAGCCGCAGCTGGTTCAGGTGCTGCAAGTGGTGTGAGAAGATCGAGACCTGGTGGTGCAACAGGTGCTTCTTCAGCAGGAGCTGGTGCAGCAGGTGCAAGGAGATCAAGACCCGGAGGTGCTTCAGGCATTGGAGGCATTGCTGGCATTTCAGGTGGTGCCGGTGGTGCTTCAGGCATTGGTGGCATTTCAGGTGGTGCCGGTGGTGCTTCAGGCATTGGTGGCATTTCACGTGGTGCCGGTGGTGCTTCAGGCATTGGTGGCATCTCAGGTGG
>JAAZUV010000147.1 GCA_018623995.1 Methanobacteriota archaeon | reverse complement strand
ATCAAGACGTCTTCCGCTTAGGCGTGTGTGCGGGATGAGTCCTTCGCATGTATGGCAATTCAATCCATCTCGCGTGAAGACATAATGACGGGCTTGGCGACGAGACATTCCTTGTTCACGGAGAAGATCGTAGAGATTTTTGTCGACCGTTATACCCTTCTGGTCGTACGCACGTTGTGTTGTTGAAATCGCAGATTCCGCAAGATGATCTTGTTCCTCAACAGTGAGAGAGTTGAGTTTCCGAGAAGGTTGGAGGCCAGCATTGAACAGAATTTCACTACGCAGATAGTTCCCTACACCTGCAAGGAAGGATTGGTCGAGGAGGAGGTGGCACAATTGTCTGCCGCCAAATTTCTTGTTTTGAATTTGTTCGAGCACGGGTTTGTATTCAATCTCTTCATCGGCAACATCAGGGCCAAGTCGAGCGATGTAGGGATGCTGTTCAACCTCCCATGGCTCGAGAAGTTCGATGTCTGTCGCAGACCAAAGACTGGCAACGTGTGTTTCAGTTTCGAGCTTGATGCGCAAGGATCGATTCGTTTTGCGCTCTTTACTGCTCTTTTTCTGAACTGTCCATCGCCCATAGAGTTGGTTGTGACTGTACAAGACATCATCTCCAACATGTATGAGCATCGCTTTCGATCGTGCTTTGACTCGAAGAACTTCTTTTCCGAGGAACCGGTGTTCTTGACCCCGAATGGTTGCATATGGGCATTCAACGTGAGTGATGATTTGCCCCTCAAGGGCCCGACGAATCGTACTCGCTGCCCGATGAATCTCTGGACCTTCGGGCATGGTGCACAGTTCAATCACATGTGTTTAAACAGATGTTTGCGTTTCAAGTGGTATGCGCAAGCGATGGACTGAGGAGCGTCGCATGCAACGAGAACATGCTGATTGGATCGTTGGGCATTTGAGAGTGCATGGGCCCATGACGACACGTGAAATCATCGAAGCATTGTCTGCAGAAGGAAGACCAATTCAAGCCCACATTTTGTCTAGGGCTTTGCGTAAATCACCGTTTGTAACATGCATCGACAAAATCGTCGTCGATGGACAACAACAGTCGATCTGGGCGTTCCAAATCGATGAAGATTAATCAGTACACGTCACGCAAGTATCGCTTCTGTTCCTTCATCATGGTCTTCTCGATGAAGTGTGTAGCATCTGCCTCAGACATTCCACCATGCTCAATGGCGATCTCGATGAGAGCTCGATGAACGTCTTTTGCCATGTACTGCTTGTCACCACAGATGTAGAAGTAGGCACCGTTTTCAAACCACTCCCATACTTCTGCACCGTGTTCTTTCAAACGGTGTTGAACGTAGATTTTCTCCTCTTGGTCACGAGACCATGCTGTGGTAAACTTGTACATGTGGCCACCATCGAGCCAACCTTCGATTTCATCCTTGTAGTAATACTCCGTCTTTTCCGATTGGTCACCAAAGAACAACCAGTTTCGACCGGGTGCTTTGTCGTGGACACGCTGTTCCATGAAGGCACGGAATGGTGCGATTCCCGTTCCAGGACCGACCATGATGATGTCCGTGTTCGGGTCTTCAGGTAGAATGAACGACTTAGTTGGAGACATGAAGACGCCAACATCGGTTTTGTTCATGACAACCTCATCGGCCATGTATTGTGTGCACAATCCACCGCGCTGACGCTCGTGGTAACTGAAGCGAACGATACCGACGGTCAATTCGACGAATCCTGGATGCGCATCATGCGATGAAGCGATGGAGTAGAGACGTGGCTTGAGTCGATCTGCTAGTTCCAGGAACTCCTCAGGAGAGTACTTGACGTTGAATTCACGCATGATATCAACGTAGTCTCGCGTCCATAGGTAATCTTCGATGGCCTTTGCATCAGCAACGATGGCCTTGACCTTTGAAGCAGGGTCATCGGAAGGAAGACTGGAGTTCAGACCTGGTGGCAAATCGCCTTCCGAGGTGCTTGACCAGTCCATGTTGTCACGGCTTCGCTTGACAATGTTCATGGAAATAGACATACCAGAAGATACGATTTTATCGGTGAGCGATTGAACGAATTTCTTGTTGGCCATGTGGACTTCGTAGTCTTTCTTGAGGGCCGTGTAGAGGTCTTTCTCACCTTTGTGGGAAGCGACGGTTTGATCACGGTCCCATCCTTGGACTTCAATCAGTTCCTCGACGATGTGTGGAGGGTTTTCAGGTAGGACGCCGAGCGCGTCTCCGACTTTGTAATCAAGGCCTGAATCACCCAAGTCAAAGACGATGTGGCGCGTTTCCTTTCGAGAACCTTCTCCATTGAGTACGTAGTTTTCTGTAATCTTCGAATTGTATGGGTTTTTTGCGGACCAGTTGCTCATGATTACACCTCATATGTCGCGACAATTTTTCCCAATTGTGGCCTACTTATCATCATTCTCTAGCGTCCATAGTCTTGCATCATAGGGTTGAAAGAGTCGGCAAGTCAGCACGAATCATGACCCACGCGATTCGAATGCTCGGTACTGGAAACGCATTCTTACCGCATCAGCGTCATCATTCCTTTCTCATCTTTGATGGGAAACACATCATCGATGCACCACCTACAGCCTTGCTGAGCTTGCGTCGTGCTGGCATCTCACCCGCTGAAATTGAAACCATCTTCGTCACACATCTTCACGGTGACCATGTGTTTGGTTTGCCTTTCTTACTCCTTGAGAAGAAATACATCTCCGATCGTGAAGGCAATGCCCATCTCACCATTGTTGGTTCAAGTGGAGTCAAGGCGCGATTGAAGACGCTGTGCAACCTCGCTTTCCCCGGAAGCTTGGATGATGCTCTCGACAATGTCACATTCATCGAAACAGACTCGGGAACAATCGATGGATGGAACTGGGAACGCTTCCGAGTCCACCACGATGATGCTGTTGACCCATTCGGCTATCGCTTTGAACATGCTGATGGATGCTCTTTTGTTCATTCGGGTGATTCCGGACCTTGTGAAAATCTTGAACATGCGATTGAACGGTCCCAACTTGCTGTTGTCGAGATGGGGTTCCCACAGTGGGTTCCATCCGATCACCACCACAAACCAGACGACATACAATCTCTAGCTAAACGACAATCGCATGTCAAACTCCTCATCACCCACACCTTCGTTGATACGCCTCAATCTGGGTTCGAGCCAATCCTTACGGACGAACTTCCGGACCATCCAGAAAACGTTCATCATTTGGAAGATGGAGATGTTTGGAATTTCCAGAATTCGGAATGGGTTCCCAGCGAAAACTGAGATATTTTTTGTTCAATAATAAGGGAATTTCCTGAAACCATTGCACAGAAATAAAATCCTTTTTTCTACCATAATAAAGGCCTCCAAAAAATTTCAACGGACATCCTTATGAGGGGGACTCGGACTCAAGGCAACTATCCCAATGCGGGGGGAGAGCCTCCCAAAGTTGGGGTATTTAATGGAGGTCAAAATTTGAAGAAAAACATCTTCGATACATTGCTCTCCAGACAGAGTTTGTTCACAAACAAAGAAATTCTTCACCACAGCCATCGACCAGCAGTCATGCCTCACCGAGAGAAGGAAATTGAGCGTATTGCGTTCAATCTTGTCGAGGCTTTGAATGGACAAATTCCATCCAACATGATTCTCTACGGTGTAACGGGAGCAGGAAAGACCGCTGTAACGCTTCACGTGACAAATCTTCTCAAAGAAAAGGGCGAACAGATGCGAAGAGACATCACACCGGTCATCGTCAACTGTCGCCAAATCGATACGCAATACAGAGTGCTCTCTCACATTGGCAACAGTCTCCTTGAAGATCATGAAATCGATGAGATTCCTTTCACAGGTTGGCCAACCGACCGGGTCTTCAAAGAACTCGTCCGACGCATGGACTCAAGGAAAGGCGTGTACGTCATTGTTCTCGACGAAATTGACCATCTCGTACGCAAGGCCGGCGACGACTTGTTGTACAATCTGACCAATCTCAATTCGTTCCTTGACGATGCTCGTGCTTGTGTCATCGGAATTTCGAACGATCTCAAATTTACCGAATTCCTCGACCCGCGTGTACGCTCACGTCTTGGACAACAAGACATTCTGTTCTCACCGTACGATGCTGAGCAACTCAAAGACATTCTACGGCAGCGCTCAGATGAATCGATTGCGCCTGATGT